>CAUURC010000037.1:0-27124 GCA_963547405.1 uncultured Prevotella sp. | reverse complement strand
ACAAAACACGCCAAAACTCGCGTATTTGCACACAAAAAATATCGAGTCGGGAATATCGCAACCAGCAAACGCCTTTTGTAAAGATAATTCCGAACGATTATTACACAAAACCGATTCACCCATCATGCGCCGCCACACACCCCTCTAGCCAACCAACACGATGTTTTGCCACAAAAAACACATCGCCATTTATTCCAAAAACCAAACCCCACACTTCGCATTAAAATATGTCATTTGCTTTGAAAAGTTAGTTATATCGCCTACCTTTGTAGCTCAAAGAAAACAGGGCGATTTGTCGTTCTGCCGACAATCGAAAACGAAGAGTAAAGATGAACCAATGAAAACAATCAGAAACTTTGAAGATATGATAGCCGATCTTTCGAGAAGCGGCATCAAGAAACGGGTGGCCGTGGTCTGTGCCACCGATGAACACACGCGATGGGCCGTGGAACACGCACAAGAGATGGGGCTTATAGAGCCTATTTACATAGACCATACGGACACGAGCGTGGCCGCGCAGGAAGCCGTGAGATGCGTCAGAGCAGGTGAAGCCGACCTGCTGATGAAGGGAATGCTCAACAGCGACACACTGCTGCATGCCATTCTTGACCACGAGAAGGGGCTGCTGCCCAAGGGTAATGTGCTGACACACATCGGTGTGGCGGAGATTCCTGCCTACCATAAGCTCATCGCCTATTCCGATGCGGCCGTTATTCCCTATCCCACACCGGAACAGCGCGTGGCGCAGGTGCGATATATGGTGAACCTGTGTCACCAACTCGGCATCGACGAACCCAAAATATCGCTCATCCACTGCTCGGAAAAGCCCAACAAGAAGCATTTCCCCTTCACCATGAGTTACCAAGACATCATCCGCATGGGACAGGAAGGCACCTTCGGCCCCTGCATCATCGACGGTCCGCTCGACCTGCAGACATCGTTCGACAAGGAAAGTATGATACTCAAGGGCATCGCATCGCCCATTGCGGGTGACGCCGATGGGATTATCTTTCCCGATATTGAGGCCGGCAACGCCTTCCACAAGACCCTAACGCTATTCTGCGGCGCCAAAGTGGCCTGCCTCGTACAAGGCACGATAGCGCCCATCATCATGACTTCGCGAGGCGACAGCCAAATGTCGAAATTCTTGAGTCTGGTACTTGGCGTAAAAGGATATTAGTTCCAACGTCGCCGCTCAGAAGCAAACGCCCGTTGGCATTTTAGCTTCGCAGAGCAAACCGAATCAAAACCATTATTATTCAATTCAGCATACATTCCTTCACGACCCACGCCCGGCCTTGGAAAAGCCATCGGTCAGCGCTGCCTTACGCCACGAACGGCGATTCGCAGCTTGCGAAACAAAAGGCTCACAACACGCCGACCGAGGGAAAAACCATAGCGGGCAGGTCGACGAGACGAATCGTTTACCCTATGAGAATCCTTGTCATCAATCCCGGTTCTACATCAACCAAAATGGCGGTGTACGAAGACACCAAGCCACTGATACAACGCTCCATCACCCACTCTATCGAAGAACTGGCGCAGTTTGACACCGCCACCAGCCAGTATGACTTTCGCAAACAGCTGGTGCTCGACGAACTCAAACACATGCACCTCGATTTCAACTTCGATGCTGTGATAGGGCGCGGCGGACTGGCCAAACCGGTGGTCGGTGGTGTATATGAAATCAACCAACAGATGCTCGACGACGTGCGAAATGCCGTTCATCAGCACGCCTGCGACTTAGGATGCCTCATCGCTTACGAGATTGCGCGAGAGATACCGGGCTGCCGCAGCTTCATCGCCGACCCGGGCGTGGTAGACGAATTGTCACCATTGGCCCGCATCAGCGGCTCTCCCATCATGCCACGCATCTGCATCTGGCACGCTCTGAACCAACGGGCCATCGCCCGCCGCTTTGCCCAGCAGATGGGAAAGCGCTACGAAGACCTCAACCTTATCATTTGCCATCTGGGCGGCGGCATCTCTATTGCGGCCCATGAGCACGGCAAAGCCATCGACGCCAACAACGCGCTCGACGGCGAAGGCCCATTCTCACCTGAGCGGGCCGGCTCGTTGCCCGCCGCCGACCTTATCCGTCTCTGCTTCAGTGGGCAATATACCGAGGCTCAATTATTGAAGAAGGTGGCCGGCGAGGCCGGTCTTATCGCCCATTTGGGTACCAACAACGTGAAAGAAATAGAACAACGCATCCGGCAAGGCGACCAACATGCCGAACTAATTCTCAATGCCATGATCTATCACACGGCCAAAAACATTGCCGCCGAGGCTGCTGTGCTCTGTGGAAAAATCGACGCTATCCTGCTGACGGGTGGCATGGCGCACAGCGAATACATCATCAACCAACTGCGCCGGCGCATCGACTTTCTGGCACCTACCTACTGTTATCCGGGCGAAGACGAGATGCAAGCCTTGGCCATGAATGCTTTGAGCGTGCTGCAAGAGCAGCAAAAAGCGCAAAAATACCAGTAGCCACACCCCATCTACACATTATTAATATATAAGCGTGTAGAAATGGCTGCTAACGGACCACAAAACATCCATCCAAAAAAGGCTGACAGAAGCCTAAAAATGTAGCAAAAGCCACGAAAATAGTCAAATGCAAACTCCAAATAGCAAAAAGATAAGCTCGCCAAAGATTTTGATTTATTTAACCTAAATCGTTTGCATAATACGATTAATTTACGAAATGAAAGTTGCTTTTTGTTTTGTTTTTACGTAACTTTGCGGCGGTAAAGGCTAAGGAAGCGATGCCGGTACAGCTTTCATTGCGACATCGCTTTCAGAATCATTCCCATAGTATTCTATTTTAACAACTTAAATACATTTATAAAATGGCAAAGTTTGACAAATCAGTACTCGAAAAGTACGGTATCACAGGTACAACAGAAGTACTTTACAATCCTTCTTATGAAGTATTGTTCAACGAAGAGACTAAAGAAGGTCTCGAAGGTTTTGAAGTAGGCCAGGAAACAGAGCTTGGCGCTATCAACGTAATGACCGGTATCTACACCGGCCGCTCTCCTAAAGACAAATTCATCGTTGACGATGAAAACTCTCACGATACAGTATGGTGGACTTCCGAAGAATATAAGAACGACAACCACCCGGCAACTAAGGAGACATGGGCAACCGTAAAGGATATTGCCCGGAAAGAGCTTTCTAACAAGCGTCTTTTCGTTGTTGACGGTTTCTGCGGTACACACAAGGATACCCGCATGAAGGTTCGCTTCATCATGGAAGTAGCATGGCAGGCTCACTTCGTTACCAATATGTTTATCCGTCCTCAGAATGAGGCCGACTTCGATCAGGAACCTGACTTCATCGTTTACAACGCGTCTAAGGCTAAGGTTGAGAACTGGAAAGAGCTGGGTCTGCACTCAGAGACCGCTGTTGTTTTCAACGTAACAAGCAAGGAACAGGTTATCATTAACACATGGTACGGTGGTGAAATGAAGAAGGGTATGTTCTCTATGATGAACTACTTCTTGCCTTTGAAGGGTGTTGCGTCTATGCACTGCTCTGCTAATACCGACATGAACGGTGAGAACACCGCTATTTTCTTCGGTCTGTCCGGTACAGGTAAGACCACGCTGTCTACCGATCCTAAGCGTAAGCTCATCGGTGACGACGAGCACGGATGGGACGACGAAGGCGTGTTCAACTACGAAGGTGGTTGCTATGCCAAGGTTATCAACCTCGACGCGGAGGCTGAGCCGGATATCTTCGGCGCTATTCGTCGCGACGCTCTTCTTGAGAACGTAACTGTGGGTAAGGACGGTAAGATTGACTTCGCTGACAAGAGCGTTACCGAGAACACTCGTGTATCTTATCCTATCTACCACATCAAGAACATCCAGCGTCCAACTTCAGAGGGTCCGGCAGCCAAGCAGGTTATCTTCCTGTCAGCTGACGCGTTCGGTGTATTGCCTCCGGTATCTATCCTGAACGCGGAGCAGACCAAGTATTATTTCCTCTCTGGCTTTACAGCTAAGCTGGCCGGTACAGAGCGTGGTATCACTGAGCCTACTCCAACATTCTCTGCTTGCTTCGGTCAGGCTTTCTTGGAGCTCCATCCAACAAAGTATGCTGAGGAGTTGGTTAAGAAGATGGAGAAGAGCGGTGCTAAGGCTTACTTGGTTAACACAGGTTGGAACGGAACAGGCAAGCGTATCTCTATTAAGGATACACGTGGTATCATCGACGCGATCCTCAACCATTCTATCGACGCTGCTCCAACAAAGCAGATTCCTTACTTTAACTTCACTGTTCCTACACAGCTCGAAGGTGTTGATACTAACATCCTCGACCCACGCGACACTTACGCTGACGCAGCTCAGTGGGAAGAGAAGGCTAAAGACCTCGCTGCTCGCTTCATTAAGAACTTTAAGAAGTATGAAAGCAACGAAGCTGGTAAGGCTCTCGTAGCTGCAGGTCCTCAGCTCTAATCATTTGCTAAATCACTTTGCCCGCAGCCCTAAACTGCAGGCATAACGATACACTTATTGATCCCGCTTTCCATCATGGAGAGCGGGATTTATTTTGTTCACAACCTACCACAGAATGTCGAACGATTACGCCTATACCAATACGCGAGAACCTATCTCTTTTTGCTCCACGAAAACGCAACACTTTTTAATCGAAACACAAACACAAGCTATTCGTTTTGCAACGAAAGAACGTAAAAGGATTAAAAAACTTACTTAAAAATGAAAAATAAAAAACGAAAATTTGGTGTGCTCGCGCACAATTCGTATATTTGCAATGTATTCGTGAGAATACTTTATTGTTTTTTCATTAGGTTAGTAGTTTTGATAAACATTTAAGGTAAAGATTATGTTATTAGATTTTGACACATTAGACGAACTGGCAACGTTATAGAGCTAACGAAGAAGATTCGCAAAACGTTTCTTCGCCAGCGCAATGTAGATTAAGAAGTAGGCCGGCACGAGTGATCGCACCGGTCTTATTTTTTTCTGACACGCAAAAAACGCCTTAAACCAACGTGTTTCAGGCCCTTCTACCTAAAACACTAAAACAAACTTAAAAATATTGCTATAATCCTTATTTTACATAATAATAAGTTCAAAAATTCAGCTATTTGGGTTTTTCTGATTAAATTTGCAACCTAAAACTGACAAAATAAAAGGAATGAAGAGGAATATTTTATCCTTCACATTATTGCTGACAACAGTTCTTTTGCTCACCGCATGTCTGGGCAATACAGAAGAAGACAGAACAACATATTACGATTCGGCCATCACAACATTCAAGATAGGAAAGCTGAATAAATACGTTACAACAACCGATTCTACAGGTAAGCCTAAGGTGAACAAGACGACTATAGACGGCTCGAAATACTCATTCTACATCGACCAAGCCAATCGTGTTATCTATAATCCTGATTCATTGCCCCCGGGTCTTGATATCAAGCGGGTTGTTGCCACTTGTACAACAAAGAATGGTGGTGTTGTCACAATCAAGAGTATGAAGAGTGATAGCATTTTCTCTTTTTCTTCGAAAGACTCTATTGATTTTTCAGAACCAAGAACACTCATCGTATACAACCAGAACGGCTCCGTCAACAGAACTTATACGGTAAAAGTAAATATGCACAAGCAGACGGCCGATCAGTTTGACTGGACAGCTACGAAAGAACAAAATGCACAAATCGCTGCGCTGTCTGACATGAAGCTAATTGCCTTTCAAGGAAAGATGATTCTGGCTGGTAAACAAGGCGGAGAAGGAAAGCTCTATATGACAACAGAACAGAGCATGACCGGCTGGAAAGAGCTAACAACCAACATTCCATTGGCTCCAACAGCATCGACCAACCTCGTGGCTACGGCCGACAAACTCTATTTGCTCAACAACAATAAACTCTACGCTTCGTTCAACGGAACAGACTGGGAAGAAGTAGCAACACCAACGATCTCTAAACTGATAGGCGCTTCGGCCACAAAACTATACGGACTGACCGCAGCCAACGCTATCCTCTGCTCGGCTGACGGCAGTAGCTGGAAGAATGAAACCATGGATGGCAATATCGCTTTCATGCCCACACAGAATATTACAATGATAAGTCAGCCGACGAAGGTGAATGAAGATATTAATTACCTTGTACTCGTAGGGAACCGCGCCGAAAGCTTCACAACCGACAGCACAGCCTGTGTTTGGGGCAAAGTAGAAGACAACGGCGCTAATGCTGCGACAGAGCCTTGGAGTTATTATCCCATCTGGAACGATAACTACTATAAAGTTCCTCGTCTCGCCAACCTGCAAATAGCGGGTTATGGCAGCAGTATCATCGCTTTCGGCGGTGATGGACTGGGTGCCCACAAAGGCAAGGCTTTCAGTGCGTTTTACGTAAGTAATGACAAAGGAATCACTTGGAAGAAAGACAAAGGCATGAAGTTGCCCGACACTTTTAGTTGTGACAAGACACGATTTGCCATCGCGGTCGACAGTCAGAACTTCATCTGGATTGTTTGTGGTGGCAGCGGAAAAGTATGGAAAGGCCGCCATGCAGGCAAAGGCTGGACATCCGAACCCAAGACATTTGAAAAATAAGGAATACGAATGACGTCAAGGGCCATGCTGACAATACTGTTCATGGTCGCTGCCCTGCAAAGTCAGGCGCAGCTTGATGATGAATATCGCTGGGAGGCAGGAGCCGGATTAGGGCTCACTGGGTATCTCGGCGATTTCAACGGTAATATCAGCAAAAACCAACAGCCGTCTGCTACCCTTCTTTTGCGTAGGGTTTTGAATCCTTCAATGGATTTGCGGCTTGCCGGAACGTTCGGAAAACTAAACGGGAACGCCAAAGACGTCAAGACCGTTTACCCCGAATTAACAGAAAAGCGTTACGCGTTCAGCAAGAGTCTGGTTGACGTGGGCGTTGCCTATGAATACAACCTATGGCCCTATGGCACCGGAAACGATTACAGAGGAGCTAAACCTTTCACTCCCTACGTGATGCTCGGACTGGGAGCAACCTATGTCAGTGGTAACGGACAGAATCATTTCACGGCCAATATCCCATTGGGGGCTGGACTTAAATACAAGCTGAACGAACGGCTGAACATCGGTTTGGAATGGGCTATTCACTTTAGTTTGAGCGATCAACTCGATGGCGTGAAAGACCCCTATGGTATTGAAAGCAGGGGGGCGTTTAAGAATACCGATGGCTATACGACCCTGCAATTGAGCCTCACTTACAGTTTTGCTCCCAAATGTGCCAACTGTAATAAAGATTTTTAAATACAAAGATTCAGCGTTTCACAAGATATGACAGAATCCGACTACAAATTGGACATGGACCACGTGCCACAGCACATCGCAATGATTATGGATGGCAACGGCCGTTGGGCTACAGAGCGTCATCAGCCACGCTCATATGGGCATCAGGCCGGTGTAGAAACCGTGCGTCGTATCACCTCTGAATGTGTACGCTTGGGCGTAAAATATCTCACACTATATACTTTCTCTACCGAAAACTGGAGTCGTCCGGCCGACGAAGTCAGTGCGTTGATGGGCTTGGTACTGACCTCGCTCGAAGATGAAATATTCATGAAGAACAACGTACGCTTCCGAGTGATTGGCGATCTCAGTCGCTTGCCCGATGATGTACGGCAGAAACTGCGTGAGACGGAAGCGCATACGGCCGCCAATTCGACCATGACCATGGTGGTGGCGCTCAGTTACAGTGCCCGCTGGGAGATTACACAGGCCTTCAAAGACATTATCAACGAGCATGAAAAGCAAATCAAGGATTCTGCTCTTCATCCGCTTTTGCCTGCCGATATTACCGAAGACTTGATCAGCAAGCACATGCAGACCCACTTCATGCCCGACCCCGACCTACTTATTCGTACAGGTGGCGAACTGCGCATCAGCAACTATCTGCTGTGGCAAATAGCCTATTCAGAGCTCTACTTCTGCGATACCTATTGGCCCGACTTCAACGAGACCGACCTGCACAAGGCCATTTTGAGTTATCAGAATCGCCAACGCCGCTTTGGAAAGACCGAGGCACAGGTGGAAGAAGAAAGAAAATAAGCGGTTGAAACTATGAATCAGCCGCCATCAAGCATAGAAAATACTTATAAAGAATATGTATATATATAATAAGGTGTTAGTTACCCTTGCCGTCATGATGACGTTTGCTATGGGAACAAAAGCACAGGATAAGATTGTTCATCCCGACATTTCATACGCCGGGACTCCTCGCTCGTGCATCATCGCAGGCTTAAATGTCGATGGTATTGAAGGTTATGAAGACACGCAACTCGCCGGTATCTCCGGATTGACGATTGGCAGAGAAATAACAGTGCCCGGAATGGAAATCACCGATGCCGTAAGACGTTACTGGAAATACGGTCTTTTCTCAGAAGTTTCAATCGGTGTCGACTCAATCATTGGTCGAAAGATTTATCTACATATTCATCTGAAAGGCCGTCCACGCGTTTCTACCATTAATTACAATGGCTTGAAGAAGACCGAACGCGAAGACATGGAGAAGAAACTGGGCCTGCTCATGGGCTCACAGATTACACCTAACATGGTAGACCGTGCCAAGATTCTGGCCAAGAAATACTTTGACGACAAGGGATTCAAGAACGCCGAAATAGAGATTGTGCAGCGTGATGACATCGCTAACAAGAATCGTGTCATCCTCGATATCAACGTTGACAAGAAGGAAAAGATGAAAGTGCGCAACATTTTCATCGAAGGCAACAACTCATTGAATGCCAAAAAGATTAAGGGAGGTCTGCTCTCGAAAGGGGCTTTCTCCAAAACACACGAGGCAGGAAAGCTCAGTTCATTCCTAAAAGCCAAGAAATATACACCCGAACGCTGGGATACAGACAAGAAAAACCTGATCAGTAAGTACAACGAATTAGGTTATCGCGATGCTACTATTCTGCAAGACAGCGTGTGGAACAACGATGCGAAGCACGTCAACATATACATCAAGATTGATGAAGGCCGCAAATACTTCATCCGGAATCTGGTATGGGTGGGCAACACCGTGTATAACACCGACTATCTCTCAGCCATATTGGGCATGAAGAAAGGCGATGTCTACAATCAGAAACTAATGCGCAAACGCTTAACGGAAGACGAAGACGCAGCCGGAAACCTCTATTACAACAACGGTTACGTATTCTCCAGCATCACGCCTACTGAAGTGAACGTTGCCGGAGACTCTATCGACTTGGAGTTGCGTGTGCGCGAAGGGCCACAGGCTCACCTCTCGCACGTGCGTATTAACGGTAACGACCGCCTCTACGAGAATGTGGTTCGCCGTGAACTTCGTACCAAGCCGGGCGATCTCTTCTCAAAAGAAGCCCTTACCCGCTCTTTGCGCGAGCTTGCTTCGATGGGTCACTTCGATCCGGAGAAGATCAGCCCCGACGTAAAGCCCGATTACGAAAACGGAACGGTTGACGTAAACTATAACCTTACACAGAAGAGTAACGACCAAATCGAGTTCTCACTCGGTTGGGGACAAACGGGTGTAATTGGTCGTATCGGACTGAAGCTCAACAACTTCTCCATTGCCAACCTCTTTAACAAGAATAAGGAACATCGCGGCATTATGCCCATCGGTGACGGTGAAGTGCTGAGCATTGGCGCGCAAACCAATGGCACCTACTATCAAAGCTATAACGCCAGCTACTCTACCAATTGGTTCGGTGGCAAACGTCCTATCCAGTTCAGCGTGGGAGCTTATTTCAGTAAGCAGACCGACATTTCGAGTACTTACTACAACAGTGCCGCCATGCAGAACTATTACAACAACTATTATTACCGCGGTTATGGCGCAGGCTCGTATGGTTACAACAACTACGAGAACTATTACGACCCCGACACTTACATCCAACTCTATGGTGTAAATGTCGGATGGGGTAAGCGTTTGCGTTGGCCTGACGACTACTTCACGCTTTCATTGCAGCTGGCATACCAGCGCTACATGCTGAAAAACTGGCGAAGCGGCTTCCTCATGAGGAATGGAACGGCCAACAACATCAACCTCAGCATCTCGCTAAACCGTACCTCTACCGACAACCAACTCTTCCCACGCCGTGGTTCAGAGTTCTCACTCAGCCTCTCACTCACACCGCCTTGGAGCGCGTGGGATAAGAAAGACTACCAGAATCTGGCCACCAACTCTAACTCACCTACCTTCGCTCGTGAACAACAAGAGAAGTATCGCTGGATAGAATACAACAAGTGGAAGTTCAAGTCGAAGACCTATACCGCTCTCACCAATGGTCAGAAGTGCTTTGTGCTCATGACGCGTGTCGAACTGGGCTTGCTCGGTAGCTACAACAAATACAAGAAGAGTCCGTTCGAAACCTATTATGTGGGTGGTGACGGTATGACAGGCTACTCATCGGGCTATGCCGAAGAAACCGTTGCCTTACGCGGTTACGAAAACGGTTCGCTCGCTTATAACGCCTACGCTTACGACCGCTTCTCGGTCGAACTGCGCTATCCGTTCATGCTCGGCAATACGACCATCTACGGACTTACGTTCCTTGAGGCCGGTAACGCTTGGTATAACACCAAGGACTTCAATCCTTTCAACATGAAACGTTCGGCCGGTGCCGGTGTCAGAATCTATCTGCCGATGGTAGGACTCATGGGTATCGACTGGGCATACGGCTTCGACAAGGACAATGTCAACGGACGGAAGGGCGGAAGTCAGTTCCATTTCATCCTCGGACAAGAGTTCTAAGAAAGGTAAAAAGGGTAAAAAGTAAAAAGGTAAAACTACAATATTACCCTGAAATAGAATTATTTAAAAAGAAAAGAACATGATAAAAGGTATCTTAAAGAAAGGCTTGGGCATGATGCTGCCCTTTTACCTGATTGCTTTCTCACCATTAACGGCATCGGCACAGAAGTTCGCGCTGATGGATATGGAATATATCATGAAGAATATTCCGGCATGGCAACGCGCCAACGAGCAAATAGAACAGGCCAGCAAGAAGTGGCAGGCCGAGGTAGAAGTGCTCAACAACGAGGCTGCCACCATGTATAAGAACTATCAGAACGAAGCTGTCTTTCTCTCCAACGAACAAAAGAAGGCCAAGCAAGAGGCCATTATGAACAAGGAAAAGGAAGCGGCCGAACTGCGTAAGAAATACTTTGGCCCGGAGGGAGAGTTGTTTAAGAAGCGCGGAAGCCTCATCACGCCCATCCAGGAAGACATCTATCAGGTGGTCAAAGAGATTTCGGAACTGCGCGGTTACAGCCTCGTGCTCGACCGTTCGAGCGCTACCGCCATCATCTTTGGCAGTCCTAAGATTGACATCAGCAACGAAGTACTCGATAAATTGGGATATTCCACAAGACAAGACATGAGGTAATCGAGGATAGCAACGCTAATCATAATCACCCGATAAGTATAAAACGAGAATAATTCAAATCATAATAAAAAACTTAGAACAATGAAAAAACTTTTTTTAATGTTGATGCTGTGTGCGCCTTTAGCTATGTTTGCGCAGAAGTTTGGTAAGGTAAACACACAGGTAGTGATGCAGGCGATGCCCGAAGTAGCAAAAGCCAATGGCGACTTGCAGGCTCTTCAGAAGCAATATGAGAACGAACTGAAGTCTATGCAGGACGAACTCAACCGCAAATCGCAGGAATACGAAAAGACAAAGGCTACCATGAATGCTACCAAGCAGCAGGAAACTGAAACGGAACTGCAGACCATGTATCAGAAGATTCAGCAGACCTTCCAGGACAACCAGCAGACTTTGACCAAGAAATCAAACGAACTGATGGAGCCCATCATCACCAAAATCCGCAACGCCATTCAGGCTGTGGGTAAGGCAGGTGCCTACACCTCTATCTTCGAAGATGGCAGCACCCTCTATCTCGGCGACACTGTTAAGGACCTGACAGCCGACGTGAAGACGCAGCTCACTAAGATGAAGTAAACCAACTCATCATCGTTTCCTGCATTATGGAAGCGAAATAAGATATGCAGGAATCGGCACTTGTCCGATTCCTGCTCTTTTGAAATCACCCAATGCATATTAAAATGAAAAAGCTTTTCTTAATCCTGACCGTTGCGCTCTGCGCTTTGAACGCCACGGCACAAAATACAGCGACCGCCACCGCGCAGCCGCTGCCTGCCAACACGAAAACTCCTACCCTGAAGTTTGGATACTTCAGCTACAATCAAGCGATGGAGTTCACGGCCGATTATGCCTTGGCACAACAGAATCTCAAGGATTTGCGGGCCAAATACGATGCCGAAATGAAGCGGGTAGAGGATGAATTCAACAAGAAATACGAAGACTTTCTCGACGGACAACAGACTTTTGCGCCCTCCATTCTAAAGAAGCGCCAGGCTGAACTGCAAGAACTCATCGAAAAAAACATGGCTTTCAAGAAGGAAGCACAGGAGCTTTTGAAGAAAGCAGAGAAAGAAGCACTGGCTCCCATCAAGCTGAAAGTGAAGCTGGCCGCAGCTAAGGTTGGCCAACAACGCGGCTATGCCTTCATCCTCAACATCGATGGCGACACCCTGCCCTATGTCGACAGCACCATGGGCGAAGATATTACTCAAGCAGTCAAGGCCGAACTGCAATAACTGCCATTCTACCACCCCACTCCTTTCATCCTATTCCCACCATGCAGCTACCCAGTAATCCCGGCCCCATCGGCGTTTTCGACTCGGGCTACGGCGGTCTGACCATCCTTCATGGCATCCGCCAGTTGCTGCCCCAATACGACTACATGTATCTGGGCGACAATGCCCGTGCTCCTTATGGCACCCGTTCGTTCGACATCGTGTACCAGTTTACGCGTCAGGCCGTTCTGAAACTCTTCAGCATGGGCTGTCAGCTGGTCATTCTGGGCTGCAACACCGCGTCGGCCAAAGCCCTGCGCACCATTCAACAACACGACCTGCCCGGTTGGGACGCTTCGCGCCGAGTATTAGGCGTCATCCGCCCCACGGCCGAAATTATCGGCTCGCTCACCCATAGCCGTCACGTGGGCCTGTTGGCCACCGAAGGCACCGTGCGCAGCCATAGCTACGACATCGAAATAGCCAAACTCTTTCCCGACATCCGCGTCAGCGGCGTGGCCTGCCCGTTCTGGGTGCCCCTTGTAGAGTACAACGAAGCCGACAGTCCCGGCGCCGATTATTTCGTCAAGAAGCGCATTGACGAACTCATGAGCAAGGATCCGGCCATCGACACCATCATTCTGGGTTGCACCCACTACCCAATCCTGCTGCCCAAGATACAGAAGTATGTCAAACCCGGCGTGCGCCTCATTCCACAAGGCGAATATGTGGCCCAAAGTTTGGCCCACTATCTCGACCGCCACACGGCCCTGCGACAGAAACTTACGCTCGGTGCCACCTGTCAATACTTCACTACCGAAAATCCCGATAAGTTTAAGGAGAGCGCCCAGACTTTCCTCAAAGAGCAAGTCAGCGTCCGCCATTTAGATTTAGAATAAAAAAACAGACGATTTACGAAACCGCAACGACTGCGAAAAAGCTTTACAAAAGCCTCCAAATGGTTGCGTTATTCTGAAATAAAATATCTTTGGTCGGAAATAAGCGATTTCTGCGCAATTTCGTATTGCCTTCATAATCAGCCAATTAGTCGCTTTCGGCATTTCAGAGCGCAGCTTTCGACTGCCGAAATGCCCATTTTCTTGCCCTCAAAGCAGCCTTTTCACCCGCTAAAAGCATAGCTTTTGCAAGGTAAAAAGGCTGCTTTTACCATGTCAAAGCTATGCTTTTACATCGAATGCCACGAAAACGGCATCGCGTAAAGGCCAAAAACCATTTTTCATTGCTATTTTTCGCTCTGATTGAAGCATTTTTTCGAGCCGTTTTTCGTGATAAAAAGCGGACAAATCGGTCTGTCAATCTCTCTTGTATCTTGTTGAAGAAATTATCACAAATCAAGCTTAATTGGTAAGAATTTATATCTTTTCTTTGTTTTTTGCTTTGTTTTGCAATTTTTATTCCTTAACTTTGCTTACATAATATCATCATGAATCTCACCTTCTGTCTTGATTTTTAAGGACTATGCACAGAAAAAAGAAATCCATATTGTTAGTAGTGGTGTTGATAACGGCCCTCCTCATCACGGGCTGTAAACGCCAATCAGCGTCGAAGACGGTCTACACCGACCGCCAATGGCTCATGCTTGACACTACCGACAACCACACAACCAACATAGACTCTCTCCGCAGGCTTGTACTAAAGTTTCGACAGGCCGAGAATCCGGCATACGAAATGGGCGCATTAGCCGAACTGGCACATGGCTATCAGACCACCAGCCGCTACATCGACGCTGTAAAGGTACACCGCCGACAGCTTTCGCTGGCCCAACAGCTGAACGATACGCTGATGACGGCTTCGGCTCTCAACGACTTAGGCATAAACTATCGGCGCATGGGGCTTTACTACGAAGCCCTCCTCCATCACTCGCAGGCCATCGCCACGGCCCAAAAGAAAAAGCATTGCCGCAAACTCATGAAATGCGAGGCCATAGGCTACAACGGAATGGGCAACGCCTATCTGTCGACAGGTCACTATCTGTCGGCCGACAGCATGCTGCGCAAGGCACTGACCATCGAAACACAGTTAGGCAGTCATCTGGGTATGAACGTAGATAACGCCAACCTTGGCCAGGTGTTTGAACGCCGCGGGCTCTACGATTCGGCGCGGGTTTATTTCCAACGCGGCTACGAACATAGCATCTTAGCCAAGAGTGCCACCGGAAAGGCTTACAGCCACATGAATTTCGGCCGCCTCTACCAGCACGAAGGCAGGTATCAAGACGCCGTTGCCGAATATCAGCTGGCCATGGATGCGATTTCGCCGGAACGCGACCTATGGCTTTGGATTCAACCTTGTATTGCCATGGCAGGCGTTCAGGTCGTTATGAAAAAGCATGACGAGGCACTTAAATACCTCAACACAGCCCTGCAGGCAGCCCAGAAAATAGGCGCCAAGGAGTTTCTGTCCGAAATCTATTTCCTTTATTCCGACTATTATCGCAATATAGGCGATTTTGAGAAGGCGCTCGAGTGCTATACCAAGGCCGACAAAACGCGCCAGAAGGTGTTCAACAGCAACAACCTGTTTGAAATCGAAACGCTACAACAACAACTCTCGCGCCGCCAACATGAGGAATACGTGGCTATCACCGATGCCAAACTGGCCAACGGACGCTCCATATCGCTCATGTTGGGCATCACCATCATCGCCCTGATCATGGTGTCGATCATGCTCTGGTACGTAGCGCAGTCCAGATTGCGCAACAACCACATACAGAAAGAATTTATCCACATGCGCGACCGGTTCTTTACCAATATCACACATGAGTTCCGAACACCGCTCACCATCATCTTGGGACAGGGCGAAGAGATGGCGCAAGTGGAAAAGAAAGATATAGAAAAGGTGAACAACGCGGGCAAAATGATTGTGCGACAAGGCAAGCAAATGCTCCATCTGGTCAATCAGTTGCTCGACATCAGCAAGGTGCGCATGACGCCCGATTCGGGCGATTGGCACACGGGCGACATCGTTCCCTACCTACGCATGATTATCGAGGGTGGCGTATTGCTGGCCAAATCCAAGGATATAACCATCCATTTTACGCCCCGCAAAAACGTTATCATTGCCGACGTTGTACCCGACTATCTGCGTAAAATCATGCGCAACCTCATCAGCAACGCCATCAAGTTTACACCTTCGCAGGGCGAAATCAACATCACCTGCCGGCAACAACGCAATAAGGTTATCATCATGGTGGCCGACAATGGCGTGGGCATGGACGAAGAGGAGGCCAAACACGCGTTCGAAGACTTCTATCAGGCCGATACAGACTGCCGCACGCTGGGCACAGGCATCGGTCTTGCGCTGGTGAAACAACTGGTCGAGGCCATGCAGGGCAGTATCAAGGTGGACAGCGCACCCGGAAAAGGCTGTACCTTCACCATCACGCTGCCTCTGAAACACGGCGAAGGAAACTGGGGCGTGCTGGAATTGGAAGAATCCGAAGAACCTTTTGAGCCAATATTTGTCAACACGACAACCCCTCTACAAACGACAGAAGAAAGCAATGCGCTGGCCCGACACATCCTGATTGTAGAAGATAATGCCGACTTGGGCCAATACATAGGGCAGCTACTGTCGGCCGACTATCAACTCTCGTTTGCCGTAGACGGGCTCGATGGCTTCGAGAAAGCGCAACGATTGCAACCCGACCTTATCATTACCGACTTGATGATGCCGGGCATGGATGGCTTAGAGTTGTGCCGCAAACTGCGCGCTTCGCACACAACCTCTACGACACCTATTATTATTGTTACCGCCAAGACCGCACAAGAAGACTTGGAAGAGGGCCTCAAAGCGGGTGCCAATGCCTACCTTTTCAAACCCATCAGTAGTAACGAACTCCGGATTCGGGTAGAATGGCTGCTGACAGAACGCAGACTGCTGCAAGAGAAATTCCAGCTGACAGCCTATGAACTTACGGCTACCAAGCGCACGCTGACGCATAAGAAACAGGAGTTTATGAAAGATTTTACCAATGCTGTCTACGACCAGATTAATCAGCCGGACATCAATCTCGACGAACTGGCTTCTAAACTGTGCATGAGCCGCCGCACACTGAATCGCAAAGTACACGAAGTGATGGACAAGACGCCTGCGGCCTACGTTACGAAGATACGTATCGACTATGCCAGTCAGTTGCTTAGAGCACGTCCGGAACTGTCGATTATCGAGGTGGCACACGCTTGTGGCTTCAACGACCGCAGCTATTTCGACCGAACGTTCAGGGCCGAAATCGGTATCACGCCAACACAATTCAGAAGAACCGCCATCGACAAGTAGGCATTGTATACCTCATACCTACTCCATGTTGCGCTCGTGATGACACGGGGGCGGATTTTCTGCGCAAATGCTTGATTCCGCACCGGCGTATATATGAACGCAAAGAGAAAAAAACTAAAAAAATTGTACGTATCAAAAATATCATCTACCTTTGCGTGATAAACAAATAAAATAAGAGTCATGAAAAAGTATTTATTCCTTATGCTTGCTTTGGTGGGCATTATGTTTTCATTTACGAGTTGTTCATCTGACGATGATGACGCGACATCTTTAAAAGGTACGATATGGGTTAATTCTGACAATGATGAAGGCCTTAGAACATTAACCTTCGGAGAAAAGGAATTCTACGGCACATCATCTCATCAGGGGAACACGCAGACGGAGAATGGAACCTATACTTACGAGCCTCCGTTTGTAAAGCTCACTTACACGGACGAGAAAACAAAGAAACAAAAGACAGAAACAGCAAGAATCGAAGGCAAAACGCTGAAGCTGAATGACATTGTCTATACAAAACAATAAAATTGAAAGGCGGTTGAAAAACTGCCTTTTTTCGTATATTTTCTTCAGCAAGATTGTCGGACAAGCGAAACTATTGGGGTTGTCTTGACGCTTATCCCGAACGAAGATGTTATAAAAAACGAAACAAATATTTTGAAAAACGGGCTTTTTATTTTACCTTTGTCCTTGATCACGCCATATCGGCTGATATAATGGGGTTCCATAGTTTAATGGATAGAACGGAGGTTTCCTAAACCTTTGATCCGAGTTCGATTCTCGGTGGAACCACTTCTTGTAATCCTCAACCTTTTTTATACCTCAAACACATGATAGGAGCGATTATAGGCGATATTGTTGGATCGCGTTTTGAATTTGCAAAGCAAACCAACCGGAATTTCACTTTGTTTACGGATGAATGTGGTTACACCGATGATACGATTTGTACGGTGGCCATTGCCGACGCCATCATGAATCATCGGTCTTACAAGGATTCGCTGCACGACTGGTGTCGACGCTATCCCAACCCGATGGGAGGCTACGGCGAACGGTTTCTGACGTGGATCGAGAGCGACGACCCGCAGCCCACGGGCAGCTGTGGCAACGGTTCGGCCATGCGGGTGAGCCCCGTAGGATGGCTCTTCGACGACTATCACAAGGTGCTCAACGAAGCCCGGAAGTCTGCCATCGTGAGCCACGACCATCCCGAAGGCATCAACGGAGCCCAGTGTGTGGCCACGCTCATCTACTGGCTGCGCACCTGCCGCATCACGAAAGATGAAATCTGGAGTGCCGTGAAACGCAATTTCCACTACACCATTCCTACGCTTTCCGACATCTATAAAATAGGTAGCGAAGATCATTTCGATGGCACCTGTCAGGAGACCGTGCCATACGCCATCAGTTGTTTCATGGAGAGTCATAACTTTGAAGACGCCATCCGCATTGCCGTAGCGGCCGGTGGCGACACCGATACCAAGGCCGCCATCTGCGGTAGCATCGCCGAAGCCTACTACGAGATACCCGAATCGCTTATCGCCCAAGCCTTCGAATATCTGCCCCACGACATTCTTAGCGTCATCGAGCAGTTTTATGGGCAGATTGGTATGCAGATGGAGTAAGGATGTTTAAAAAGAAAATGACTCCATCTTCCTCACTCCTTAAGACCGGAAACAAAAGAAAAATCGTATCTTTGTGGCGTTGATTCTATTGAATAATGAGAAAAACGATAGGAATTATCATGCTGCTGGCCTTTGTGGCATTGCACGCAATGGCACAGACGGAGAACGGAAAACCGGGCCATGTGAACCCTGAAGACCGTGAGGTGGACATCAATAAGCCCACCTTCGTGCCGATGGTGAAGGTAGGAAAGGTGCTTGATCGTGGCGACTCCATCCTATACGTGGAGCTCAACGACGTGTGGTGCTATCCCCGTCAGCAGTTCGGCAGCCCCGAACAGATGCACGCCTACAACCGATTGGTGGCGAATATCAAGAAGGTTTTGCCCATCGCCAAGGAGGTAAATCATATCATTATTGAGACTTACGATTATCTACAGACATTGCCTAATAAGAAAGCGCGCGACGAACATCTTAAATATGTGGAGAAGAGTATCAAGCAAGAGTACACGCCACGCATGAAAAAGCTGACTTACTCGCAGGGTAAGTTGCTCATCAAACTGGTTTATCGCGAGTGTGGCAACTCGGCTTACGGCACGCTGCAGGCCATTCTCGGCCCTGTTCGTGCAGGTTTTTGGCAGGCTTTCGCATGGACTTTCGGTGCCTCATTGGCCAAGAAATACGACGCCACAGGTGTCGACCGCATCACCGAACGCATCGTCTTGCAGGTGGAAGCAGGACAGTTGTAGAAAACGGTAGTCTAATTTTCCCTCCTTTTATTTTTCGTATTCCCCTTTTTATTATATCTTTGCCTATTATTCAAATATATTACTACAACATTCCGTAAAAGCACAAAAAGATGGCTGAAGAGCTTGAAGTAAAAGAACTGGAGCAAGTCGTTGTTAGATTCTCCGGTGACTCCGGCGATGGCATGCAGCTGGCCGGCAACATTTTTTCAACAGTTTCCGCTACCGTCGGAAACGGTATCTCCACTTTCCCAGATTATCCTGCCGATATCCGAGCACCGCAAGGGTCGCTCACGGGCGTATCGGGATTCCAGGTACACATCGGACAAGGCCGCGTCTATACGCCGGGCGACAAGTGCGATGTGCTTGTGGCGATGAATGCGGCTGCGCTTAAGACGCAGTATAAGTACGCCAAACCACAGGCTACCATCATCATCGACACCGACAGCTTCGGGCCAAACGACCTGCGCAAGGCTGAGTTCCACAGCGATGATTACCTGAGAGAGATGGGTATTGATCAGGATCGTGTCGTGGCCTGTCCCATCACACAGATGGTGAAGACGTGTCTGGCCGACAGTGGAATGGACAATAAGTCTATCCTGAAGTGCCGCAACATGTTTGCGTTGGGCATCGTCTGCTGGCTTTTCAACCGTGATCTGGATTTGGTAGAAAACTTCTTGCGCGACAAGTTCGCTAAGAAACCAGAGATTGCAGAGAATAATATTAAGGTGGTAAACGCGGGTTATGACTATGGTCACAACGTGCACGCCAGCGTTCCGGCAACCTATCGCATCGATAGCAAGACCAAAGTGGCCGGTCGTTACATGGATATTACGGGTAACAAGGCCACGGCCTACGGACTCATTGCCGCTGCTGAGCGGGCCGGATTGAAACTCTATCTGGGTTCTTATCCCATTACACCGGCCACGGATATTCTCCATGAACTGGCTAAACATAAGTCATGCGGTGTCATTACGGTGCAGTGCGAGGACGAGATTTCGGGTTGTGCCAGTGCCGTAGGCGCGGCATTCGCCGGCGCTCTGGCCGCTACATCCACCTCCGGACCGGGCATTTGCTTGAAGAGCGAGGCCATTAACCTGGCTGTTATCGACGAATTGCCACTCGTCATCATCGACGTTCAGCGTGGCGGACCATCGACCGGACTTCCTACTAAGAGCGAGCAGACCGACTTGTTGCAGGTGCTTTACGGGCGTAACGGTGAAAGCCCAATGCCCGTTATCGCCGCTACCAGCCCCACCGACTGCTTCGACGCCGCCTTCATGGCTGCCAAGATGGCTCTGGAGCACTTGACTCCCGTGGTGCTGTTGACCGATGCTTTCATCGCCAACGGTTCATCGGCATGGCTTCTGCCCGACATCAACGACCTGCCTGAGATTCATCCTCACTACGTCACCGAGGAACAGAAATATAAGTATACGCCTTATCAGCGCGACTCCAAGACGCAGGTGCGCTACTGGGCACGCCCGGGACAAGAAGGCTATACACATATTTTGGGTGGACTGGAGAAGGACGGCGAGACCGGCGCAATTTCAACAGAGCCTGAAAACCACGACCGTATGGACCGCTTGCGCTTCGAGAAAGTGGCCAAGATTCCGGTTCCCGATGTAGAGGTTCAGGGCGATAAGGACGACGCGGATCTGCTCATCGTGGGCTTCGGATCTACCTACGGCCATCTTTACACCGCTATGGAAGAGCTCCGCCACGAAGGCTACAAGGTGGCATTGGCACAGTTTAAGTACGTGAACCCACTGCCGCACAACACGGCCAAGGTGCTGACACAGTACAAAAAGGTAGTGGTAGCCGAACAAAACCTCGGTCAATTTGCCGCTTTGCTTCGCATTCGCATCAACGATTTCTCGCCCTATCAGTACAATCAGGTGAAAGGTCAGCCCTTCAACGTGAGCGAATTGGTGTGTGGTTTCAAGAAAATCATCAATTCAAAGGACGAGCATCGTGCGGGCAGCACCTTCGAAGAGCGTGTTATTTTTTAAACTTTCTGTCCTTTCCGCTTAGGAAAACGACACAGAAAACAATCTATTCCGTTACTTAGAAATAAGAAAACCATGAGCGAATTTACAGCACAAGATTATAAAAAAGGTCAGCCGCGCTGGTGTCCGGGCTGTGGTGACCACTTCTTCCTGGCCAGCTTGCAAAAGGCAATGGCCGAAATCGGCGTTCCTCCCCATGAGACGGCCGTCATCAGCGGTATCGGTTGTTCAAGCCGATTGCCTTATTATGTCAACACCTATGCTATGCAGACGATTCACGGACGCGCAGCTTCCGTCGCTACAGGCGTAAAAGTGGTGAATCCGGAGCTCTGCGTATGGCAGGTAAGTGGCGACGGCGATGGTCTGGCCATCGGTGGTAACCACTTCATCCACGCCATGCGACGCAACGTTGATATCAATATCATCCTGCTCAACAACCGCATTTACGGTCTAACAAAGGGACAATACAGCCCCACAAGTCCACGTGGCTTCGTGTCGAAATCAAGTCCTTATGGCACGGTAGAGGACCCGTTCCGCCCCGCCGAACTCTGTTTTGGCGCACGTGGACGCTTCTTTGCCCGTTCCGTAGCTACCGATGGCAAGGAAACCGAGCGTATCCTGCAGGCCGCCCAACAGCACAAAGGAGCTTCGGTTTGTGAGATTTTGCAGAACTGCGTTATCTTCAACAATGGCTGCCACGATTCTATTTACACCAAGGAAGGCCGTCGCAAGAACGCCATTTACGTAGAACACGGCAAGCCGTTAATCTTCGGAGAGAACGATGAATATGGTTTGATGCAGGAAGGATTCGGCCTGAAAGTGGTGAAAATAGGCGAAAACGGCATCACACTGTCTGATATTCTCGTACACGATGCCCACGCTATCGACGACACACTGCAGCTCAAACTGGCCATGATGGACAACGAACACGACTTCCCGGTGGCTCTCGGCATCATCCGTGATGTAGAAGCACCCACCTACGATGAGGCTGTCAACGCCCAGATAGAAGAGCTGAAGGGCAAAAAGCCTTACCATAACTTCATGGAACTGCTCGAAACCAACGACATTTGGGAAGTGAAAGAATAATGATTTGAATACAAAAGGATGAAATAAACGGATTCAACCTTCATCTATAACAACAAAAGGGAATGGCTCGTATGCTCCATTCCCTTTTTTATTAATGTTTACCCACGCAACGTTTTCTTGTCTTTGCGCGCATTAAGAAAGCCTTTTCACACGGCGTTTGTTAATCAACCTCTGCGATTCAACCTAAGATTCACCCAAAATTTTCTTGATATCATTCAGCTTATTCAATGCTTCGAGCGGCGTCAGGCGGTTCACATCGAGGCCTAATAACTCATCGCGAATCTGCGTCAACACCGGATCGTCGAGCTGGAAGAAGCTCAGTTGCATATCCTCGCTATGCTCTTTTATCTTCGTTGTGTCGGGCCGACCCGCACGACCTACGCCCGCATTGTCCGCTTCCAATTCATGCAGGATGATATTGGCCCGCTTCACGATAGAGCGCGGCATGCCCGCAATCTCCGCCACGTGAATACCGAAGCTGTGTTCGCTGCCCCCTCGCATGAGTTTGCGCAGGAAAATAACCTTGCCATCAACCTCCTTCACGCTCACGTTATAGTTTTTGACACGCGGGAAGTTGCGCTCCATTTCGTTCAGTTCATGATAGTGCGTGGCAAAGAGCGTGCGGGCCGCCACCTTGGCATGCTCATGCAGATACTCCACGATGGCCCAAGCAATGCTGATACCGTCGTAAGTACTCGTGCCACGCCCCAATTCGTCGAAGAGCACAAGGCTCTTGGGCGACACGTTATTAAGGATATTGGCCGCCTCGGTCATCTCCACCATGAACGTAGACTCGCCCAACGAAATGTTGTCGCTGGCCCCCACGCGGGTGAAAATCTTGTCGACCAGTCCCACACGAGCACTCTCGGCCGGCACGAAACAGCCCACCTGTGCCATCAACACGATGAGTGCCGTCTGGCGCAACAGGGCCGATTTACCCGCCATATTGGGCCCGGTAATCATCATAACCTGCTGTTTCTCCGTGTCGAGATACACGTTGTTGGGCACATAACGTTCGCCCACGGGCAGCTGCGTTTCGATAACGGGATGGCGTCCTTGCCGTATGTCGAGCACATTGGTATCGTCGATCACCGGCCTCACGTATCTGTTCTCCTCCGACGTCTTGGCAAACGACAGCAAACAGTCGAGGCGTGCCACGAGATTAGCGTCGGTCTGAATCTGCGGAATATAGGCCTGCATGGCCTGAATCAGTTCCATGAAGAGCTTACCTTCGAGCGCCAATATCTTCTCTTCGGCCCCCAGAATCTTCTCTTCATACTCTTTCAGTTCGGGAGTGATATAGCGTTCGGCCTGCGCCAGCGTCTGTTTGCGAATCCATTCGGTCGGAACACGATCCTTAAACGTGTTGCGCACCTCTAAATAATAGCCGAACACATTATTGAAACCCACTTTCAGACTCGCGATCCCCGTCCGTTCCACCTCCTTCTGTTGTATCTCGAGCAGGTAGTCCTTGCCGTGGCGGCTGATGGCTCGCAGTTCGTCCAGCTCCTCACTGTAACCTTCGGCAATGACATCCCCCTTGCTGACGAGCTGCGGTGGGTCGGGTTGTATCTCCTTATCGATGCGGTCGCACAGCGTTTCACATAGTTCGAGTTGCTCTCCGATGCGCTTTAGCGGCGCGTCTTCAGCTCCAAGACACGCTGCCTTCACCGGTTGCAGAGCTTGCAAAGCCCGCTTTAGCTGCACCACTTCGCGCGGTGATACGCGCCCCACGGCCACCCTTGAAATGATGCGTTCCAAGTCGCCGACACGATGAAAGGCCTCATCCAGTTCCTGACGGAAGTCGGGATGGCGGAAGAAATACTCCACCACGTCGAGCCGTTCCTCAATGGGTTTCACGTCTTTTAGCGGAAATACGATCCATCGTCTGAGCATACGACCACCCATCGGCGTAGCGGTGCGGTCGATTACGTTCAGGAGCGAGGCCCCGCCATCCTGCATCGTGTGCAGAAGTTCGAGCGAACGAATGGTAAACTTGTCTAATCTTACGTATTTTTCTTCCTCAAATCGCGCCAGCGAAGTGATATGATTGATGTGCGTATGCTGTGTAATTTCGAGATATTGCAGAACAGCTCCACTGGCAATGATGCCGTTGGACAAATGTTCTATGCCGAAACCTTTCAGCGATTTCGTGCCGAAGTGCTTCAACAGTTTCTGCCGCGAGTTCTGTTCCGTAAAGACCCAGTCGTCCATTTCGTACACGCAATGGCGTTGGCCGAAACTCTTTTGAAAATCCTTACGGCGACTTCGCTCGTACAACACCTCCTTGGGCATGAAGTTGCCCAATAGTTTTTCCACGTGGTCGATGGTGCCTTCGCCCGTCAGAAACTCGCCCGTGGATATATCGAGCAGGCTGATGCCGCAACTGCCCTTGCCGAAATGCACCGCTGCCAGGAAGTTATTCTCCTTGTAATCCAGCACGTTGTCGCTCATGGCCACGCCCGGCGTCACGAGTTCGGTAATGCCCCGCTTCACCATCTTGTCCATTTCGGTCAGCCCCCGCTTGCCTTTCATCTCCTGCCGCTTTTTCTTCGGGTCTTCCAGCTGGTCGCATACGGCCACGCGGCGGCCCGCCCTGATGAGCTTGGGCAGATAACTGTCGAGCGCGTGATGGGGAAAACCGGCCATTTCCGTGTCGCCGCTGAGCCCGCCGTTGTTGCGTTTGGTGAGCGTTATGCCTAAAATGTTGGCGGCAATGATGGCATCCTGACCGTAGGTTTCATAAAAATCGCCGCAACGAAACAGTAAAACGGCGTCGGGATGTTGATCCTTCATCGAGAAAAACTGTTTCATCATGGGCGTCAACCCGTTGTCATTTTTAGCCATAACCTATTGGAAATAATCGATATTGTTGAACAACAAAAGTACGTAAAAACGCCTGATTCCACAAGTATTTAATGCTTTTTGACGTCTATATGCCGATTTTCGGCGGCATTTGCCTTACCTTTGCAGCCATCATTCAATACCTTGCAACGCAGAAAAGATGAATACAAAAAAACTACAAGGCCACAGCGCGCTGCTATTGGCTAATACTATCTTCGGACTCGGCGTCCCCGTCACCAAATATCTTCTCGACCATTGGATATCGCCCATGGGCTATATGGCCACGCGCTGCCTTGGCGCGGCCGCCATCTTCTGGCTCATTTCGCTGTTCATGCCTAAGGAAAAGATCACCCGCGCCGACCTTTTCATCATCATGTTGGGCGGTCTGATGGGTGTCGTCGTGTCGCAAACGCTCACGGCATGGGCCCTTACCTACACCACCCCCATCTACTTCTCGCTCATCGCCACGCTTACGCCCGTGGCCACGCTCGTGGCCGCCGTATTCTTTCTCCACGAACGCATGAGCGTCAAGGGCCTCGTGGCTGTATTCATGGGCATTGCCGGTGCCATGCTCATGGTGTTCATGGGTTGGCAGAGCGGCCGGGGCAGCAACGATCTGCTGGGCATCGGCCTCACCATTCTGAGCGTACTCACGTGGGTGGCCTACCTTATCATCACTCGCAGGGCATCGAGTAAATACACAGCCGTGACGCAAATGAAGTGGATTTTTCTGGTGTCGAGCATCGCCGTGCTACCTTTTTCGTGGAACGACCTGCTCTCGTCCCCCCTCTATTCGTCGGCCACGGCATGGCCCGGCCTACTCTCGATGGCCTTCATCGTGCTCTTTGCCACCGTCGCCGGCTACTTTGCCATCCCCTTCGCCATGCGCTACATCGAGGCCACAACCGTTAGTATCTACACCAATCTGCAACCCATCGTAGCTTCGCTCGTAGCCATCGCCCTTGCCCAAGACATTCTGACATGGGACAAACCCATCGCCTTGGTGCTCGTATTGCTAAGCGCGTGGCTGGCAACCCGGAAATAGACATACGCTGACAACGAATTTCCTATACCACAATAGGAAAGAAACAGAGAGGGGGATGGGGCTTTCTTTCACTGTGAAATTTTCGTACAAACCGCTCGTTTATTTTGCGTTAGGATTTTTTTGGTCGCAAATAAGCCAAGCATTTGAATGTTTGTCTAAAAATCAACAAACCACTGACAACCAATCACTTGCAAGAAACAACCCGCTTTTTGCGCGTTAAAAACCGCCCCAAACACAAGAAAAATCACCCGAAAGCAGCCCTTTTACCCGCCGAAAGCATAACTTTGACATGGTAAAAGGGCTGCTTTCGGCCTGTAAAAGTTACGCTTTTATGCGGTAAAAGCTATGCTTTGACCTCCAAAAAAGCGAAAAACGACCACACGCAAGGGTAAAAAACGTCATTCCAACCTTGTTTTTCACGCTAATTGAAGTATTTTTAATGGCCGTTTTTGTGACCGAATTTTTACATTTTTATGCCATACGCAATGCTTTATATAGTCTTTGTTTACTGGCCGGAACGTGATAAATTATTCGTTGTATCATCTTTGTTTCAGAACGGAACGTGATAAATCACGCCCCTACGGCTCACGCCCTGCCAGTTACAAACACGAAAATTACACCTTTAATAGTTATCCATGAGTCGCCATGCGCCAGCGTAGGGGCGTGATTCATCACGTTCCTCACATCCCCAAACAGATATTCTTGATTCCCTCAACACCTTTATACGCAGACCATAAAAACAAACACAGAAATGGAAGGGGATAAATCACGCATGGTATCATCTTTGTTTACTGGCCGGAACGTGATGAATTATTCGTTGTATCATCTTTGTTTCAGAACGGAACGTGATAAATCACGCCCCT
>CAUURC010000036.1:0-27827 GCA_963547405.1 uncultured Prevotella sp. | reverse complement strand
CAACATAAGGAGTATTTAACAACAAAAGCTGTCAACTAATTCCAGTACACTACATAATTCACCTGTTATTGCCATGCTTTTATACGATTACCGCTGCGTGGTAATCCTTTTACCATGTAGCGGTAATCATTTTACCACGCAGTGGTAATGGTCTTACCACACGTGTGGTAATGACTTTACCAAAATTCGGTAGCGATTTGGTAATTTGTTTAACTTGCTCAATTTGCTTATTCAATACCGCGCACGGAAGGCGAGTGGGAGAGGTAAAAGAAGGTTTTTATCCTGCGTTTTAGGCACGGCATATCTGTAAGAATAATCATAAAATAATGGTGTCGGGCCTTTACGCTATATAAAAATATGTGTATCTTTGCCACAAGATGATATACCTGTCACAATATTTTCCTATAACCAATCCCACGCTGATATTCTTCGTGGTGCTGCTGATAATCCTTTTTGCGCCGATTATCATGGGCAAGCTGCGCATACCTCATATCATTGGCATGGTGCTGGCCGGCGTATTGATCGGGCAATACGGACTCAACATTCTGCAACGCGACAGCTCTTTTGAGTTGTTCGGCAAGGTGGGGATTTACTATATCATGTTTCTGGCGGCTCTGGAAATGGATATACAAGGCATCAAGAATAACAAACTTCGTTTTTTGATATTCGGTTCGCTCACGTTCCTGATACCTTTTGTCATGATGCTACTGACAGGAATCAACCTGCTGAGCTACACGCCTGCCATGGCCTTGCTGCTGGCTACGATGATGGCCAGCAACACACTCATTGCCTATCCCATCGTGAGCCGTTACGGATTGCAGAAGAAGCCCAGCGTGACGTTGAGTGTCGGGTCGAGTATGCTGTCGTTGCTGATGTCGCTTGTTGCGCTGGCTGCTATCGTGGCTTCGCACGAGGACAGCGGCCCTTCGGTTGCCTTTTGGTTGTTTTTTGTTGTAAAGTTCGTGGCCTATTGTGGAGCAATGATACTGCTCATTCCCTATCTGACACGTTGGTTTCTGCGGCGTTACAGTGATGCCGTCATGCAGTTTATCTTCATTCTGGCCATGATGTTTATGAGCGCGGCCCTGAGTGAGGTCATCGGACTGGAAGGAATCTTTGGCGCTTTCTTGTCGGGATTGATTCTGAACCGCTATATTCCGCCCGTGTCGCCGTTGATGAACCGACTCGAATTTATCGGTAACGCGCTCTTCATTCCCTATTTCCTTATCGGTGTGGGTATGCTAATCAATATACGTTTGCTCTTTGCGGGTGGCGCAATATTGTGGGTTGTCTTCTGCATCGTCTTCTTCGGTACGCTGGGCAAGGCCATTGCGGCTTATGTTTCCTGCGTATTGTTCAAGCTGCCGCTGTCATCGGGTCACATGATGTTCGGTCTGACGTCGGCCCATGCGGCCGGTGCCATCGCCATGGCCATGGTGGGTATGCGCCTGAAAACAGCAGACGGACAGCCGATGATGGATGATCAGCTTCTGAATGCCGTGGTCATCATGATTCTTCTCACGTGTATCATCTCGTCGATTATCACGGAATCGGCGGCGCAGATGATTACCCTGCGCGACAAGGAGATACCGCAAAACGACAATACGGGTGATGATGAGAAAATACTTATTCCAGTAAAATATCCCGAATACGCCGATCAGCTGGTCAATATGGCCATGCTTATGCGCAATCCGAAGCTCAATCGTGGCATCGTAGCGCTGAACGTGGTCTATGACGACAAGGATATGCAACAGAATATGGAGCGGGGAAGGCGGTTGCTTGAGCATCTGTCGCAACTGGGAGCCTCGGCCGATGTGGGCATGCAGACGCAGGTGAGGGTGGCGGCCAATATAGCCAATGGTATCAAACATGCCTTCAAAGAGTTCAGAGCCAGTGAAATCGTCATTGGCATGCACCAGCACAAGGAGGTGTCGCAGAAGTTCTGGGGGCAGTTTCATCAAAGTCTTTTCAATGGATTGAGCCGCCAGATTATGATGGCACGCTTCGCTCAACCGCTCAATACGATACGTCGCATACAGGTGGCGGTGCCCAGTAGGGCGCAGTACGAGCCGGGATTCTACCGCTGGTTAGAGCGTCTGTCGCGCATAGCGGGTAACTTGGAGTGTCGCGTACAATTCCATGGACGGCCCGATACGCTGTCGCTCATTCATGAGTTTATCAACAACCGACACCCCGAAGTGCGGGCAGACTATCGTACGATGGAGCATTGGAACGAGCTGCCGCAGCTGGCTTCGACCATTGCGGAGGATCATCTGTTTGTGGTTGTGGCCGCACGTAAGGGCACCGTTTCCTATAAGAACGCGCTTGAGCGGCTGCCCGATGAGATTCGTAACCACTTCTCGGGCAAGAGTATTCTTATTATCTTCCCCGATCAGCATGGTGACATGATGGACGAAATGACTTTTGCCCAACCTCAGCATACGGAGGAGAGTAGTGCGTACGAATTGATTTTAAACTGGTTTCAACGTTTTAAATATTAGAAATAGCAATATACGTCATGATAGATATTAAAGACATCACGAAGAGTTTCGGCAACTTACAGGTATTGAAAGGTATAGACTTGCATATTAGTCAGGGAGAAGTGGTCAGCATCGTGGGGCCATCGGGTGCCGGTAAGACGACGCTGCTACAGATTATCGGTACGCTCGACAAACCTGACAGTGGTTCTGTCACGATTAATGGAATCGACGTCAGTACGCTGAACAAGAAGAAACTGAGTGACTTTCGGAATCAATATATCGGGTTTGTCTTTCAGTTCCATCAACTGCTGCCTGAGTTTACGGCTATCGAAAATATCATGATTCCCGCGTTTATCGGTGGGCAGAGTAAGAGTGAGGCTAAGAAACGAGCACAAGAATTACTCGAGTTTATGGGGCTGACAGATCGTGCCGATCACAAGCCGGCAGAACTATCGGGAGGTGAGAAACAGCGTGTGGCAGTGGCAAGGGCGCTGGTGAATAATCCCGCGGTGGTCCTGGCCGACGAGCCTTCGGGTAGTCTTGACTCAAAGAACAAGGCCGAACTGCACCAACTTTTCTTCGATCTGCGCGATCGCTTCGGGCAGACTTTCGTGATTGTGACACATGACGAGGAGCTGGCGGCGATTACCGACCGCACTATCCACATGAAAGACGGTATGCTCGACATGAAGACAGAGGCGGAAGAGATATAGGAACATGTTTTTCTATGGTGTTTTAAAGACATAAGGACATAGTTTCTTATTGATGTTTTAAAGACATAAAAACATAGGAACATATTCTTTAGAGGAGCGAGGGTCGCAAGCGACCGAATAAAGACATAAGATAGGTTGAATTTATATTTCTATTACATTATATATCATGAGAGACGAAGAACTTGAGCACTTAATACATAAAATACTTCAATGTGCCTACAACGTGCGCACCCGGTTATCTGCCGGTTTTTTAGAAGAGGTATATAAAAAAGCACTACTGATTGAGTTTGAGGAAGCAGGTATAGAATACGAGCGTGAAGTTCCTTTTTGCATTTATTATAAAGGGTATGCGATTGGGCAATATAGAGCAGACCTTATTGTTGCCAATCAAATCATTATAGAAATTAAGGCGATTAGTGCGCTTGTCGTTGCTCATGAAGTGCAGTTGGTGAATTATCTTACTGCCACCAAACTTGATACCGGTCTGCTTATCAACTTCGGCAACACAGAGAACTTAGAGATAAAAAGGAAATACAGAATCTATAAAAAGAAGAATATGGCGACCTAAATGTGAAGTGAGAAGTAGGAAATGAGATATAAGCATCTAAAATACAGATGAGGTGTAAGAAACAAAAAAGAGAAAGGAGTATAAGCATCTAAAATGCGAATGAAGTATAATTTTTATCTTTATTCTGCCTGTTTTATGTCTTTATTCGGTCGCTTGCGACCCTCACTCCTCTAAAGAATATGTTCTTATGTCTTCAAAAACATCAATAGAGAAATATGTCCCTATGTCCTTCAAAACAACAATAAGAAAATATGTTTCTATGTTCTTATGTCTTTAAAAACACTATTAGAAAAATCTGATCCTATGTCTTTATGCCTTCAAAAACATCAATAAGAGAATATGTTTCTATGTCTTCAAAACATCATCAGGAAAACATGTGTTCATGTCTAACAATGTAATGGTATCAAAATAAAATATGAATTTATGTCTAAGATTAAATTAGGAGATTACAACATTCTCCGTATCAAGGAGGAGGCGCGCCGCGAAGGCTACGGTGAAGTTTTTGGCTTGTATCTGGACGGCGGCGTAGAAGGCGATATTCTTATGCCCCAGAAATATGTCCCAGAGGGAGTCAAGGTTGGTGATGACATTGAATGTTTCATCTATCTGGATCAGGATGAGCGTCCCATTGCCACCACAGAAAAGCCTTTGGCCAAGGTCGGCGACTTTGCTTATTTGGAGTGTTCGTGGATCAACGAATATGGCGCGTTTCTTCATTGGGGACTGACCAAAGACCTGTTCTGTCCGTTCCGTGAGCAGAAAAAGCGGATGGAGATAGGCGATAGTTACATCGTACATGTCCATATCGACGAAGAAAGCTATCGTATTATGGCCAGTGCCAAGGTTGAGCACTTTATGCAGAAGCCGCAATCGGCCAAGGAAGTAGCGTTGAAACAGGGTGAGCAAGTTGATTTGTTGGTATGGCAGAAGACTGATTTGGGCTTTAAGGTCATCATCAACAATGCCTATGCGGGTCTTGTTTATCAAGATCAGTTGTTTAAGTATATCCATACGGGTGACAAGTTGCCCGGCTATGTGTCCGCTATTCGGCCTGATGGAAAAATTGATATTTCGCTGCAACCGTTAGGACGGGCCGCCGCAACTGACTTTGCCACTACACTGTTGGAATATATGGAGCGTAACGGAGGCCGCTGCCACTTAGGTGACAAGAGCGATCCTGAGGAGATAAAGCGCCAGTTCCAAGTCAGTAAGAAGGTGTATAAGAAAGCTGTTGGTGACTTATATAAACGTCGTCTTATCGTAATCACCGACAATGGTATCGAACTTGTGCCGACAAAAGAATAGAAACAGACATAAAAAAAGCGACCTTGGCTGAAGCCGAGGTCGCTGAATATCATTTTAAATAAAATTCTTTGTTGTGTAGAACACAAGTTTTACTTGTTGTCCAAGTTAATCTTGTTGTTCAAGTTGATGGCCTGAGCAATCATGATTGCTACTACGGCAAATGAAATTAATGCTACCATAAATACTTAATTTTAAATTGTTATCCTTTTATTTTCATATCGCAACCGCCACGGTTGCTTCTTTATTACGATGCAAAGTTATGTCTTTCTTGTTGTGTGCGCAAACAAACGTGCTGAAAAACATGTTTTATGGCTTTTTTGTTGATTTAGGTCAAATTAAGTAAAGGATTGGGTGCGTTGTGCTTCAAAACCTTTATCTTTGTAATAATAATATGGAAGGATCTAAACAACGAAATATAGCCAACAATATTTTTAAAGTATCGTTGTCGCTTTTATTGGGAGGACTGATACTTTATTGGATGTATCGTGATTTTGAATTCCATAAGATAAGCGACGTGTTGTTCCACAAAATGAATTGGACCTGGATGTTGTTGTCGTTTCCCTTTGGGGTGTTGGCTCAGTTGTTCAGAGGTTGGCGTTGGGGACAGACATTGGATCCGGTGGGTGAACACGCACGTACCAGCGTACGTATTAACAGCATTTTTCTGTCTTATGCCGTGAGTTTGATGATTCCCCGTATTGGCGAGTTTGCCCGTTGCGGCGTTTTACGACGCTATGACGGCGTGTCCTTTCCCAAGGCTTTGGGAACAGTGGTGACTGAACGGGCCATAGATTCGTTGCTTGTATTGGTTATTACGGGACTTACTATCCTGTTGCAGCTACGTGTGTTCCATACGTTTTTCGATGAAACGGGTACCAGTATTGACAGCATATTGATGCAGTTTTCGCCCGCGGGCTATCTTGTGACGGCTATTTGTGGCGTGGCTGTACTGATATTGCTCTTCTTTCTGTTGAGGCGGCTACGTATTTATAATAAGGTGAAAGCCACCTTTACCGGTATTTGGCAAGGCGTGTTATCGTTGCACAATGTCAGAAACGTGCCGTTGTTCATTGTTTTCACATTGGGAATATGGGTAAGTTACTTCCTGCATTACTATCTCACGTTTTTCTGTTTCGACGCTACGTCGCATTTGGGTGTGATGTGTGCTCTCGTTACGTTTATAGTGGGTAGTATTGCCGTTGTGGTTCCGACTCCCAATGGGGCTGGTCCGTGGCATTTTGCCGTGAAGACGATGCTGATACTTTATGGCGTAGCGGATACAGACGCCCTCTATTTTGTACTCATTGTACACTCCGTGCAAACCATGCTTGTTATTCTGTTGGGCATTTACGCATGGATAGCCTTGTCGTTTACGAAAAGAAATCATTTGTTAAACACCTAAATATTTAATTTATGGAAGAAATTAGAAATCTAAAACCAGAGTGCATTTGGCGTAATTTTGATGCACTGACACAAGTTCCACGTCCATCAGGACATTTGGAAAAAGTACAGAAATTCTTGCTCGACTTCGCTGCCGGCGTTGGTGTAGAGGCTTTTCAAGACCCTGCAGGTAACATCGTGATGCGCAAGCCAGCCACACCTGGCATGGAAAACCGCAAGGTGGTGACGCTGCAGGCCCACATGGATATGGTGCCACAGAAGTCGCCGGAGAGTACACATAACTTTGAGACCGATCCAATCGTGACCTATGTTGACGGCGAATGGGTGAGGGCTAAAGGTACAACGCTGGGCGCTGACGATGGAATAGGCGTAGCTGCTATAATGGCTGTGATGGAAGCAAAAGACTTAAAGCATGGTCCGGTAGAAGCTTTGATTACAGCTGATGAAGAAACAGGTATGTATGGTGCCAATGATTTGCCTGAGGGAGAATTGCAGGGTGATGTTCTCATGAATCTAGACTCTGAAACGTGGGGGAAATTCGTCATCGGTTCAGCCGGTGGTGTGGATATTACCGCGACACTTGATTATCAGGAAGTTGCTACTGATGCAGACGACGCAGCTGTGAAAGTGACTCTCAAGGGACTTCGGGGCGGCCATTCTGGTCTTGAAATCAATGAAGGCCGTGGTAATGCTAATAAGTTGATGGTACGTTTTGTACGAGAAGCTATAAGAGAAACTGAAGCCCGTTTGGCCAGCTGGCATGGTGGTAATATGCGTAATGCCATCCCTTCCAAGGCAGAAGTAGTGCTTACGCTGCCGAAGGAGAATGTGGAAGCACTCAAGGATATGGTGGCAGACTGGAAAGCTGAATTTGAAGATGAATTCAAAACCATCGAGAATAGTATAGAATTCTTTGTAGAAGAAGTTGAGACTCCGAAGATGGAAGTGCCAGTAGAGATTCAGGATAATCTGGTAAACGCTATCTATGCTTGCCACGATGGCGTAATCCGTTTCATTCCGGTTTATCCTGACGTAGTGGAAACATCAAGCAATCTGGCTATTATTGACATTGAGGAAGGTAAGACTTTCTTCAAGATTCTGGCTCGTTCTTCACGTGAGGATATGCGAGACTATGTGGCTACGATGCTAGAGAGTTGTTTCAATATGGCAGGCATGAAGGTCGTGATGAGTGGCAGCTATGGAGGTTGGGATCCTCAACCTGATAGTGAAGTTCTTAATTTGCTGAAAAAAGTTTACAAAGAACAAAACGGTGAAGAAGGAGTTGTGCAGGTAGATCATGCCGGTTTGGAGTGTTCTATCATCTTAGGCAAATATCCCCACATGGACGTAGTGAGCTTCGGGCCGACGCTCCGTTCACCGCATACACCTATGGAACGTTGCCTAATTGATACGGTAGAGCCTTTCTGGAATCTGTTGAAAGGAGCTTTGGAACAGGTGGCAATTAAGTAATATTGTACGATAAGTAATCGTAGAGATTTTTGTTGAAGCTCTTCAAACATGTTAAGAAACATATAAAAAATGTTTGGAAGTTTGAACAAAAATCTTTACTTTTGCAAACGTTATCCTGAATACAATCTTTTTACCTTAAAGAAACTAATACCTATTGAAGATTTGGAGCGGTCGACTGTGAAGTTAATCGCTTTTTTATGCCCCTACTTTTCTGATCTTTCTTTTTGCGAATCCTTTTGTAATTGCAAGTATGAGGACTGAAACGAGCAAGGCTATGACGAAGAAAATTCGATAGTCGAGAAGTTCTTGAAGGTATCCGGCAACAAGACTGGGAATCATGAGAGAAAGAACCATGAGAGAATTTGCTATTGTATAATATGTGTTTTTGTGTTTGTCTCGGTTGTGATAGATGAGGAAAAGAAAAAGAGTTGTTGTACCAAAACCCAAGCCGAATTGTTCGAAAAAGACACAAAGACTTATCAATGGAAGACTATTGGGCAGTATATAACTCAGGAATATATAGATGACTTCGGGAATTAACATGGAAAGAGCCATTGGGCAAAGCCATCGACGAAGTCCATCACGCTCTGCAACTAAACTGCCTATGATGCCACCCAATGATAGAGCAATGATACCTATCGTACCTTCTACAAAACCATATTCCTGAGGTGAGAGACCGAGTCCGCCATTGTGAGGCGCGTCGATAAGGAAGAGAGCCGACACCTTGTTGAATAAACCTTCGGGCATACGATAGAGGCAGATGAAGAGTAGGGTGGTAGTTGGTGTATCGGTGAAGAAGGAGCGTATCGTAGTATAGGTTTTATACCTAATATCGTGACGGTTGGAGTTTGGGTTATGGTGGTCTTCGCAGTCGATAGGTAACTGTTTGTGATTCCACAGGCATAGGCCAATAAAGAGTCCTGTAAGTCCATAAAAGGCGATGCTCCACGAATAACTGATGCTGTTGCGGTAAATTACTTGAAGATTGCCTGCAATCATGACGAGAATGCCTTGGGCTACTATTCCTGCAAGATAGTAACAAAGCAAGCGGATACGTATATATAAAGGCCGGTTATGGTATGGTATAGCCTTCATGTGAAGATCGTCGGCAGCAATGTCGTGTGTGGTTGCAGCAAAAGCCGCCAGCCAAAAGAAAAATAAGGTAGATTGAAACCAATTAGCGGTAGGTGTTGTGAAGGCGATTCCGCCCAATGATGTGCCGATGAGTAGTTGCATGACAACAACCCATCGGCGTTTGTTTTGTGCGAGTTCTACGAAGGGACTCCACAATGGCTTGATGACCCATGGTAGATAGAGCCATGAAGTATAGAAGGTGATTTCTGTATTGCCGAGTCCCATTTGTTTGTAGAATACTAAAGAAACAAGTGTCACGACAACATAAGGCAGACCTTCTGCAAAGTAGAGTGTCGGAATCCACGACCAATTCTTCATAGATTTAGTGTTGGAAAGGAATACTGCTAGAAAGAATAGTTTTAAATAAGGACGTTTTGCCTTTTACTTATATATTTTTTTAAGTTCAGCTCCAGGATAGTAGTGCGTCAGAATAGTATGGTATTTAAATCCCTGTTCACCCATCATAGCTGCACCGATTTGGCAAAGACCAACACCATGCCCCCAGCCGGCTCCGATTAGTTGAAAACGCTGAGGTATATCGTTTATGATGTCAAACTTATCAACGACAAATGCGCTGCTGTATAAATGAGAAGTACTCAAAATACGTCTGATTTCTAGTTCTTTGCCAATGATGAGTGTTTCCTTTGTTCCTATAATTTTGAGTCGGCATAGTCTTCCACTTGTGCCACGTTCAACGGGGATGAGGTCTATAATCTCTCCGAAGTCGATACCTGATTTCTGAAGAATCAATTCGCTTAGTTCCTTTTGACTGTAATCTACCGTCCAACGATAAAAATCAGTTGTCGTTTGGTCGTAATCATTCAGAACTTGACTCAATATCTTTCTGTCGTCCGTGTTACAGAACGCAGTGGGCGAAGTGCGAATCCATTGTTCGGCGTTCTTTTCAATAGTCAAGTCGAGGAGGGGTATATTATCTTCTTTTGAGTCACGTAACTTCAATAAGTAGGGCTTTTTGATATTCTCCCAGCAGTATTGAAACTCTTCGACCATACCACCACAGCTTTTAGAGAAACGGGCATCGCAGATTTCGTTATCATAGATAAGAATCTGTCCCCGAGTAGCCGCTATGGCTTCTGCCACGTGAGGAGACGTTTCCTTGGTAATGCCTTGGTAGCGTTGGCAATGGTCGTCGGCGCAGACATCAAAACGAGTATGGTCTTCGCGGTCATACCATTTAATTAAACTTTTGTTATCTTGTAAACAAGAGGCTGTTTCCTTCTTTTTATCATTAGGAGAAGTCCTTTTGGTCATTTGTGCCAGCAGCCAACTGCGCGAGATAACAGCATGGGCCTTCAGTAATTCCAGACTGGATGTGGCACTCATTTCACTGGAGATTACACTTTCGAGGTAATCTTCGACAGGAAGTTCGTTAATCGCGTAAATCTTATGATTGTCAAGAATCAGATGAAGGTTGCCTGTGAAAGTCTGTGTTTCTTGGCGTTGCCAATGAAAGTTGACACCAATTGTGACATCATCGAGTGAAAAGGAGTAATGCTGTTTTGTAGGAACGAAAAGAAGTTCGTTGAATGTTTTGCCATCCCATATAATCTTGTCTTCGGTGATGGTTACCATTTGCTCGCCCTCAACCAACTGCCCATTAACGCGATAAGGTTGATGCAGTGTGAAATGGAGAGTTTGTCCCGATACAATGCCAACAGAAACAAAGGGCTCTGTTTCGGAATACGATTGGATAGAGTGCGCAAACGTAGTAGAATCTTCAGTCAAGGTCTTTTGCATAGTTTAAAGAAATATTTTAACATAGGCAAATGTATGAAAAAAAAGTCATAAATAGCTCTGGAATATGATGAAAAGTCGGTTTTTAAAAAAAAACAGATGTGCTTACTCTATTGCGTTATGGTGATAAAAAAGAAATGTCTGTTTATTCTATCGAATTATGATAAGCATTTGTATTTATTTTCGTTGATTACTCTGTGTCAACAGACTACAAAGTTTTTCGTGTCAGTTGTGTAAAAAGTATTCGTTGAAAATACAATTTGAGCGAAACTTATAGCTTTTATCCCGTTTTTTGCTAACTTTGCAGTAAATAAACCAATATGGAAGGAAACAAAAAGTCGCTTCTTGGATTGACGTTGTCCGAACTGAAAGCCGTGGTCGCGGATTTGGGTATGCCAGCTTTTGCAGGTAATCAGATAGCTAAGTGGCTATATGGACAACATGTCAAGCAAATAGACGAGATGACGAACTTGTCTAAAGCAAATCGACTAAAACTTGAAGAAAGCTATATGATAGGCAATGCTGAGCCAGTTGATGCGCAGCATTCCGCAGACGGGACAATCAAGTATCTCTTTCCTACAACTCATGGAAAATTTGTCGAAACAGTTTACATACCAGAAAATGACAGAGCTACGCTTTGTGTATCATGTCAGATTGGTTGTAAGATGAATTGTCTTTTCTGCCAGACAGGTAAGCAAGGCTTTGAAGGTAGCTTGGATGCAGCGGATATTTTAAATCAGATTTACTCCCTTCCAGAAGTTAATCGGTTGACTAATATTGTCTTTATGGGGCAAGGTGAGCCGATGGATAATTTAGATACAGTGTTGCGGGTAACCCAAATATTGACTGCCGATTATGGTTGGGCATGGAGTCCGAAGCGGATAACAGTGAGCAGCGTGGGCATAAAGGGGAAATTGCAACGTTTTTTGGAAGAGAGCGATTGCCATGTGGCCATTAGCTTGCATTCACCATTCCCTGAACAGCGAGCAGAACTTATGCCGGCAGAGAAAGGTATGAAGATGCTAGAAATCATAGATTTGTTGAAGAATTATGATTTTAGCCATCAGCGCCGTTTATCCTTTGAATATATCGTCTTTGGCGGTGTTAATGACAATATGACTCACGCTCGTGAAATTGTCAGGCTATTAGGAGGTTTGGATTGTCGAGTAAATTTAATTCGTTTTCATCAGATACCAGGTGTACCCCTTCACGGCGCAGATGAACAGACTATGGAACGTTTTCGTGATTATCTGACGAGACATGGTGTTTTTACAACCATTCGTGCCAGTCGTGGACAAGATATTTTTGCGGCTTGCGGACTGCTCTCTACTTCAAAAAAGATAGAAGGTATACGGAAAGAACAATAAGGAGTCCTAGAAGGTTTGAAACAAAATCAGGCTCAATAAAACTTAAAGCATAATGGAGAATAGAAAACTTCGCGTTGCCATTACACATGGTGACACAAATGGAATAGGATACGAACTCATCTTTAAAACATTTGCAGAACAGGAAATGTTAGAGTTATGTACTCCGATTATATATGGTTCGCCTAAAATTGCGACATACCATCGTAAAGCATTGGACATACCTGGTAACTTCACCATCGTCAATGATGTAGAAGAAGTGACGGAAGGACGATTGAACTTGTTGACATGCTTTGATGAGGATGTTAAAGTGGAATTTGGTGCACCTACAGAAGAAAGTGGTCGGGCTGCTTTGAAAGCTATTGATAGAGCTATGACAGATTTCCGTGTAGGTGCTTTTGATGTGTTGGTAGCAGCACCACTCTGTAATCATAATGTTCAGGGTGAAGGTTTTAAGTTTCCCGGCCATCGTGAATATATAGAAACAAGTTTGTCTAATAGCAAGAATGGCTTGCTGGTTTTTGTCAATGACAATATCCGAACTGTTCAGTTGACACAGCAAGTCGCTCTGCACGATGTATCGAAAGATGTGACAGCTGAGAATATAGAGCGGAATGTTACGTTGCTTTTTGACTCGTTGCACCGTGACTTTAATATCTCAAATCCGAGGATAGCAGTTCTTTCTTTGAATCCGTTGTCTAAAGACGGGAACTGGGGAGAGGAAGAAAAGAATGTCATCGCACCGACAATTCAATCATTGTTTGACGAGAAACGTATCAATGTTTTTGGTCCTTATGCTGCTGACACCTTTTTTGAGAAAGGATACTATCGGGAATTTGATGGTGTTCTAGCTATGTATCATGACCAGGCCGCCATCCCATTGAGCATATTAGCGGCTGAGCCATCCGTGAAGTTACTGACTGGTCTTCCCTTGGTTTGTACGACAGTGAACAATGACTGTTGTTTTGAAGTGGCAGGTAAGAATATGTGTGAAGCTAATTCTTTCCGTCGTGCGATCTATCTGGCTATCGATGTTTTCCGTAATAGAGAACATTATCAAGAACCATTCGGCAATCCATTGCCGAAGCTTTATCATGAAAAGCGTGATGAAAGCGAGAAGGTTCGTTTTTCTGTCCCTCAAAAGCGTGAGTCAGGAAAGGATGTTCCACGGTTTAAAAAGCCTCAAAAACCTCAAGGAAACTATATGGTAGAAACGAAAACAGAATGAGAAAAAAGTATCAGAACGGTTTTTTCGTTTTTGGAATCGTCGTGTTGGTAGTTATGATAACCCAACTCGACTTTTCACAGGTATGGGAAGGATTACGGCATGCTGGTTATTGGTTCTTTGCAGTACTCTTGCTATGGTTTTTTCTATACATATTTAATACTGCAGCCTGGTTTACAATCATTCGAAGTCAGGAATCTAAAAAAGGCAAATCGTCTGATATATCTTTCTGGTGGTTATATAAGATAACGGTTTCAGGATTTGCCTTGAATTATGCGACACCAGGCGGATTGATGGGTGGTGAACCTTATCGTATTATGGAGTTAGCTCCAAAGATAGGCCCAGAACGAGCTTCCTCTTCCGTTATTCTTTATGCCATGACGCATATCTTTAGCCATTTTTGGTTTTGGGCATTGTCTATCATTCTTTATTTGTTGACGCAGTCGCTTAATTTTATGATAGGTGTTTTGATTTGCGCAACAGGATCTTTTTGTGTATTGGGATTATGGTTTTTTATCTCTGGCTATCGGAAGGGGTTAGCTGTGCGGGTGATGAATTTGATTCGCCATATACCTTTTGTAAAGAGATGGGCGCGACCTTTTGTAGAGAATCATCGTGAACAATTAGATACTATAGATGGGCAAATAGCAGCTTTGCATAAGCAAAGCCCACAATCCTTTGTCTGTGCAGTTTTGCTTGAACTTGCTTGTCGTGTTTGTTCCGCGCTTGAAGTATTCTTTGTGTTAAAAGTAATGTTGCCTGGAGTAGATTACGTTCAATGTATATTAATCTTAGCTTTTACAACGTTATTTGCTAACCTTCTGTTTTTTATGCCTCTACAATTAGGAGGGCGAGAGGGAGGCTTTGTTCTCTCTATTACAAATTTAGGAATCTCCTATAGTGCAGGCGTTTTTGTAGCCCTTATTGTACGTATTCGTGAGTTAGTTTGGGCAGGTATAGGACTTTTATTGATAAAACTGGATAAGAAGCATCGGTCAGGTAACCTAAAATAGGCAAGATAACAGGAACGATGATATATTAAAAACTGCCAAAATTGCAGAAGATTGGAATTTAATATGTAATTTTGTCACCTAATGAATACTTCAGAATTACAGAATATAAAGCAACGATACAACATTGTGGGTAACTGCGATGCGTTGAATCATGCGTTGGATGTAGCCCTTCAAGTGGCTCCTACCGACCTTAGTGTTCTTATTATCGGCGAAAGTGGTGTTGGAAAGGAGATTTTTCCACGGGTGATACATGATAATTCTCCTCGTCGCCGTGAGAAATATTTTGCAATTAACTGTGGATCTATTCCTGAAGGAACGATAGATAGTGAGCTCTTTGGTCATGAAAAAGGATCGTTCACTGGAGCTATTGGCGAGAGTGAAGGATATTTTGGTGTGGCTAATAAAGGTACGATATTTTTGGATGAAGTTGGTGAATTGCCTTTGGCAACGCAAGCTCGCCTTTTGAGAGTGTTGGAAACTGGCGAATATATTCGTGTGGGGGGGCAGAAAGTCCTTAAAACAGATGTGCGTATAGTGGCAGCAACTAATGTAAATATGCGTAAAGCAATCAGTGAAGGTCGTTTCAGGGAAGACCTCTATTATCGATTGAATACGATTCCAATCTCGATACCACCTTTGCGAGACCGTGGTGAAGATATTGTATTGCTCTTTCGCCTCTTTGCGATGCAAATGGCAGAGAAGTATCGGTTACCTAAAATTACTTTACAAGAAGATGCAAAGCTCTTGTTATTGAAGTATAAATGGCCGGGAAATGTTCGGCAACTAAAAAATATAACAGAGCAGATGTCAATCTTGAGTAAACAGCGTGAGATTGATGCAGAAACAATACTTCAGTTTATTCCGCAAGATACGGAAAGCCGTCAATTGGCAACAATCAATTCTGCCAGTAGCCATTCGTATGAAAATGAAAGGGAGGTCTTATATAAGATTCTTTATGAACTACGTGGCAATGTCAGTGATTTGCGGCGTGAAATGAATGGTCTGCGCAAACAGCTGGATGAGGCGCGAACCCTTTCTGATGCGGCTGCGCTTCAAACTCCGCAACTTGATGTGGGAAGAAACTTTCCAACATTGCGAACAGATTCTGAGTTACAATCTTCAACTATACTGGATGCTGTGGCGGAAGAAATCAATGAGCCTGAGAGTTTGAATTTGAGTGACTTGGGGCGTCAGATGGTAGAGAAAGCTTTAGAGCGTAATGGAGGTAATCGGAAGAAGGCTGCTTTAGAACTTGGTATTTCTGATCGTACACTTTATAGGCGTATCAAACAATTTGGTTTGGATTGATGTTGCTCTTTCTCGCAAAAATGCCTGATAATTTTAGCAGAAGAGCGCAATAATATATGTGAATTAATTGACCATTTTAAATGAAGAATCATAAAATATTTATTTATCCAACGAAGAGTTACTTGCCCAACAAATCCTTTCTTTTGGTATGGCGTTCGATGCTGCATGCAACACTTTTCTTTTTGCTCCTTTTGTCGTTTTCTTCATGTGTCATTAAACTGCGTATGGATGGAGCAAGTATTGATTATTCTAAGACTAAAACAATTCAGATAGCAGACTTTCCTATTCGTTCCAGCTATGTGTGGGGACCGATGGGGCCAATGTTCAATAATGCTTTGAAGGATCAGTTTGCGAATCACACGAAGTTGATTCAAGTAAAACGAAATGGTGATATGAAAATAGAGGGTGAAATCACGCAATATAGTCAGCGTAACAAAAGTGTTTCCAGCGAAGGCTATTCGGCTCAAACAGAACTTTCTATTACCGTGAATGTGCGTTTTACGAATAATGCTAATCATGCGGAAGACTTTGAACGCCAATTTACGGCCTCTCAAACTTATGAAACTACCCGTAGTTTAAATTCTGTTCAGGAAGAACTTGTAATACAAATGTGTAAAGATTTGTGTGATCAGATTTTTAATGCGACAGTTGCTAGTTGGTAATCTCTATATGTAATAATTATGAATTTGACCGAACTGATACTACATCCCGATCGCATGGATCGTGAGACCTTGTATGATCTGAGAAGCCTTTTGGCCCTGTATCCCTATTTTCAAACGGCCAGACTCCTATTATTACAAAATCTTTACATCCTTCATGACCCTTCTTTTGATGAAGAACTTCGTCGATCGGCTATTTATATAACAGATCGACGGGTAATTTTCAACATGATAGAGGCTGTTCATTATCAATTGCAGCAGACAAGTAAACAACCGCCTCTAATAAAAAATGATGGGGAAAAGGCCAGTCGTACAATCTCATTGATAGATGACTTCTTGAATACAATTCCTGTTGATGAGTCAGAAGATCCTAAGATACAGAAGCGAAAACCTACGCCTGCGGATGCTGCTATAGACTATGTTTCTTATCTGATGGAAATTGAGGCGGAAGAGACAGGCTCTGTAAAAGTAGAAGCTCCTCAAATGAAGGGACAAAGCCTCATAGACGCTTTTATTAATAATGAAGGCGGGAATTTTACATTACAAGAAACTCCGGAATATTTACCATATATTGAAGAGTTGGATGGAGAAAATGAGCAAGTTGGCGATGAGGGGTATTTTACAGAAACATTGGCTAAAATCTATATCAAACAAGGCCGCTATTCTAAAGCTCTAGAAATTATTAAGCGATTAAATTTGAATTATCCAAAAAAAAATGCTTACTTTGCAGACCAAATACGTTTCTTGGAGAAATTAATTATCAACGCGGCGCATGGAACATAGCGTCTGTCCATATGCTAGTTTCCCTTTAGAAAATGGTTATTGAACAATAAAATAATATAATAATAACAACAAAATGATTTACACTTTATTCGTAATTCTTATTGTCCTGGCTTCAATTCTGATGATTGGAATTGTACTAATTCAGGAATCCAAAGGTGGAGGTTTAGCTTCAAACTTCTCTTCTTCAAACTCTATTATGGGCGTTCGTAAGACTAATGATGTCGTAGAAAAAGCTACTTGGGTATTGGCAGTAACTATGGTAGTAATCAGTATCGTTTGTGCTTATGTAGCTCCTATGGCTGTAACAGACCAAAGCGTTATGGAGAATAATGCGATTGAAAATGCTGCTACCAATCCAAATAATGCTCCTGGCTTTGGGGCAAGTCAGACTCCTGCGGCTAATCAACAGCAGGAAACTACTCCTCAGCAGTCTACAACTCCTGCAGCAAAACCTTCTACAGCGAAGTAATATTTGAATAAGGATAAAATAAAGTTGTCGTGCAAAAATATAACATTTTATTTTGTAGATAAAAAATAATGTTATATCTTTGCACTCACTTTTAATAAGCAATCAACATGGTGCCCGTAGTTCAGTCGGTTAGAGCGTCAGATTGTGGTTCTGAATGTCGTGGGTTCGAATCCCACCGGGCACCCCAAAACAAGCGGAAATCTTATAAAAGGTTTCCGCTTTTTGTATGTTAGTATGAATATTAAGTTATCAAAGTCGTAACCCTGCAGAATATTCGCTTTTTTATGAGGTGAATGCTGGTAATTTCTCTTCTCTGTTATGCTTTTATAATGTGATTAATGTGTTCTTTTATTGCTTTCTATGTAAAATTATTCAATAGCTGAATGATTAAATCTGCTGCATTGTCTGGGGCTACGTCGCTACCAAGACGTTTGCGGACGTCTTGGTAGGCTGCCAACATTGAATATCGGGTTGTTGTACCCGATAAGATTGCAGTCAATTCATGGCGTATATGTGCAACAGAGAAACGGTCGGCAAAAAGTTCTTGAACAATTTCACGGTCGGCAATCAGATTGACCAAGGAAATGTATTTGCACTGAATAACGTGATTAAAAGCAAAACGGATGAGCCGAGGTACGGGGGTTTTGTAGCAAACGACCTGCGGAACATCGAACAAGGCCGTTTCTAAAGTCGCGGTTCCACTCGTTACCAAGGCCGCTGAGGCATGAGAGAGCAAGGCGTAAGTCTCGTTTTTAACCCGTCGTAAAGGAAGGTCGGTTGCGCAACGACACATGATTTGGGAATAATAATCATCGGAAATGGATGGGGCGCCGGCCAAAACCAGTTGATAGCGGTCGACAAAAGGTCGACAAGCCTCTATCATAGCAGGCAGATTGTCCTTGATTTCCTGCTTTCGACTGCCGGCTAACAAAGCGATAACAGGTTTGTCAATTGACAAACCATTGCGCAGACAGAAATCGGCTGCGCTTTCATGATAACTTTTTTTGAAGTGCAGAACCTCTTCTACCGTTGGGTTACCTACGTAATGAATGGGATAATGATGTTTCTGCTCATAGAAAGAGACCTCGAAAGGAAGGATGGAAAACATTTGGTCAATATCTCGCTTAATCCTTTTGATGCGCCATTCTTTCCATGCCCATATCTTCGGAGAAATGTAATAATAAACGGGAATATCCGTGTGGGCATGCACATACTTGGCAATATCGAGATTGAATCCGGGATAATCTACCAGAATAACGACATCCGGTTGCCAAGCAACAATATCTTTCTTGCACGACGACATGTTGCGAAGAATGACTGGCAGATGGAGCAATACAGGGACAAAGCCCATATAAGCGAGTTCACGATAATGCTTCACACGTGTGCCTCCCACTTCTGACATCAAGTCGCCACCGAAGAAACGAAACTCGGCAGCCGAATCTTTCGATGCTAAAGCACGCATCAGGCGCGAAGCATGCAGGTCGCCACTGGCTTCACCTACAATCAGATAGTACCGCATAGGCTAAAGATTCCACTCATTAAGATGTTCGATATACTCATAAGCTGTGACATCCATCTTGGTTGGCGTAATGGCTATATAACCATGGTTGAGTGCCCACTGGTCTGAGTCGGCAGCTTCGGGCTCATCATTATGAAAATGTCCCACCATCCAGAAATAATCGTAACCACGCGGATGATGTTCTTTGACGATTTCATTAACCCAACGGCCAAACGTCATTCGGCAAATTTTGACACCCTTAAATGGTGGGCGCTCGGGGAAATTGACATTCAGACAAATTCCTTTAGGCAAGCCTTCAGCCAAGACTCTGTCTACAATCTTGCAGACATCATCACCGAGATAGGAATAATCGGCGTCAGTATGGTAATCACAACTGGAGAAAGCGACCGAAGGAATATACTTCATACAACCCTCCATGGCTACTCCCATTGTACCGGAATAATGGTTGTTGACGGTAGAGTTGTCGCCATGATTAATACCACCAAGTATCAGGTCAGGCTTGCGAGTCGTACAAAGCTGGTCTAATGCCAGTTTTACGCAATCGACAGGAGTGCCATTGCACGACCATACTTCGACATCACCCATGTTGTGGCGACGCTTCAATCGTAAAGGTGTTGTTGCGGAAAAAGCGCAAGAGAAACCGGAACGTGCCGACTCTGGCGCACAAACGAGTAAATCGGCTTTTTCCTTTAAAAAAGAGACAAGAAATTTGATACCGTTGGCATGGTATCCATCGTCATTTGAAATAAGAATGAATGGCCTATTAATATTCATTATTTTTCTGTTGAATTCGTTACAAAAGTACTAAAAAAAGGTATAAAGCCACAGTTTATCACATAAAATATGTAACTTTGCAATCTAACAAAAATACAAAAGCCTACTGTAATGGGAAAAATAATAGCTCTTGCCAACCAAAAAGGCGGTGTAGGAAAAACAACAACAACCATTAATCTGGCAGCCTCACTGGCCACATTGGAAAAGACGGTGCTTGTTGTAGACGCAGATCCCCAAGCAAATGCTTCCAGTGGATTGGGGGTAAACATCAAGGAAGTAGATTGTTCGGTTTACGAATGCATCATTGACCATGCGGATGTGCGCGACGCAATTTATACAACAGATATCAATGGTTTAGATATCATACCAAGTCACATTGACTTAGTGGGCGCAGAAATAGAAATGCTGAACCTAAAGAATCGGGAGAAAGTTATCAAGACATTGTTAGATCCCATCCGTTCAGAATATGATTATATTTTAATCGACTGTAGTCCGTCGCTCGGATTGATAACCGTCAATTCGCTGACAGCAGCCGATTCGGTCATTATCCCTGTACAATGTGAATACTTCGCATTAGAAGGTATTAGCAAATTGTTGAATACCATCAAGATTATCAAAAGCAAACTTAATCCAAAACTGGAAATAGAAGGTTTCCTGTTAACAATGTATGACAGCCGTCTTCGTCTGGCTAATCAGATCTATGATGAAGTGAAACGCCACTTCCAAGAACTTGTTTTCAAGACTGTCATACAACGTAATGTCAAACTTAGCGAGAGTCCGAGCCATGGTTTGCCCGTTATTCTGTACGATGCAGATTCTACAGGGGCCAAGAATCATCTGGCATTGGCTAAGGAAATTATTAACAAGAACTCATAATTCGTACTTATATCGTTTCAAGAATCATACATGGCTGTACGCAAGAAATATAATAGTTCGCAGAAAAGTAATGCGTTGGGCAGAGGACTTGATGCGCTAATCTCTACCGAAACCGTACGTACGCAAGGCAGTAGCACAATTAACGAGATTGCTATTGAAGAGATAGAAGCCAATCCCAACCAGCCCCGCCGAGAGTTTGAGGAAGCGGCTTTGCAAGAATTGGCCACCAGTATTCGTGAAATAGGTATTATTCAGCCTATTACACTGCGACAGGTTGCCGACAATCGCTTTCAGATTATTGCCGGTGAACGCCGCTGGCGTGCTTCGCAGATAGCCGGTCTTCAGGCTATTCCCGCATATATCCGCACCATCAGTGACGAAAGTGTCATGGAAATGGCACTCGTGGAGAACATTCAACGCGAAGATCTTAATGCCATTGAAATTGCTTTAGCCTATGAGCACTTGCTCGAAGCCAGCGGTATGACACAAGAGAAGGTGTCAGAGCGTGTGGGCAAGAGCCGTACGGCCATCACAAATTACCTGCGTCTGTTGAAGTTACCGGCTCAGGTGCAAATGGCATTACAGAAAAAAGAGATAGACATGGGGCATGCCCGTGCGTTGTTGGCCATCGATAGTCCTTCGTTGCAAATCAAACTATTCAAAGAAGTTCAGAAGGAAGGATGGTCGGTGCGCAAGGTTGAGGAAATGGTTCAGCAACTCAAAAACGGCGAAAACATTGAAAATGGCAAGAAAAAGATTGCCAGTCGTAATGCTTTGCCTGAAGAGTTTACGCTATTAAAAAGCCGTCTGTCTAAATTTCTGAACACTAAAGTCCAAATGACTTATTCTTCAAACGGCAAAGGAAAAATCAGCATTCCGTTTGCCAATGAGGAAGAACTCGAGCACATCATGAATGTTTTCGATAAACTGAAGGAATAATAAGTACGTGAAGATTTCATCTTTTATTTTTTCTATAACACTCATTTTCCTGTGGCCGGCCCACGTCTTTTCACAGGCTCACGTATCAGATAATTCAGAAAGGATTATTCTGACAGACAGCTCTCGTATCATTCAGGAGCGTGTTGTGTTGACACGCGAAGACAGTTTGATACTTACTGGCCGTAAAAATGGGCACTCACAAAAGAAAAGAGACTGGTCTTTATGGCGTCCCAATCCCCAAAGAGCACTTTGGTTGGCCTTAGTGCTTCCCGGAGGCGGGCAGATTTATAATCGGAAATACTGGAAGTTGCCGATTATTTACGGAGGATTTGTCGGCTGTGCCTATGCTATGAGTTGGAACAATCAAATGTTTCATGATTATTCTCAAGCATATATGGACATTATGGACGATGATCCCAATACACAAAGCTACAATCAATTTCTGCATCTTGGAGCAAAAATCGATGATAGCAATATACAACAATATCAAACGCTCTTTAAAAAACGAAAAGACCGTTACCGCCGTTGGCGCGACATGAGTTTCTTCGTGCTCGTCGGCGTCTACGCGCTTTCCGTTATTGATGCATACGTTGACGCGTCGCTTTCTGAGTTTGACATTTCAAACGACCTTAGTTTGCGCGTACAACCAACCGTTCTTAACAATCATTTTTCATCTAACCCTTTTAAATCCAATTCATTTGGACTTAATTGTTGTCTGACTTTTTAGTAAGCCAACACAAAGAATATCATATCTGGAATGAAGAAATTATATTTTATATTAGCCGCAATCATTTTGAATGGGAGCAGTATGCTCTATGCCCAAAGTAATAACAAAGGACAAGAAGTCATTACTGTGACCAATGAAAAAGGCCAAAAGGAAGACATTGACTTGCCGGAAGCAATGACCGACGAGCTCGACAGCTTGCTTCGTTTGTATAATGCAAAGATTTATTTAAAGCCAGACACAGGCTGCAATATGCCTGATATCAATCCTCTTTATGAGAAAGAGGTTTATATGGATCGTCTGAAAAGGCTTCCTACCATCATTGAGATGCCTTATAACGATGTCGTTCAGAAGTTTATCGAACGTTATAGCGGCAAGTTGCGACGCTCTGTCAGCTACATGCTGGGTGCACAAAATTTCTACATGCCCATCTTTGAAGAGGCACTCGAAGCCTATGGACTCCCACTCGAACTTAAATATCTGCCTGTAATTGAATCGGCATTGAACCCCACGGCTGTGTCACATGTGGGCGCAACAGGCTTGTGGCAATTCATGCTTACTACGGGTAAGAGCTATGGACTTATGGTAAACTCACTTGTCGACGAGCGTCGCGACCCAGTCAAGTCCTCTTATGCCGCAGCCCACTATTTGAGCGATCTCTATAAGATTTTCGGTGATTGGAATTTAGTAATCGCAGCCTATAACTGTGGTCCGGATAAAATCAACAAGGCGATTCATCGTTCCAAGAAAGCAGATTATTGGCAAATCTATCCCTATTTGCCGAAAGAAACAAGAGGTTATGTTCCGGCCTTCATCGCCGCGAACTACATTATGAATTACTATTGTGACCACAATATCTGTCCTATGGTAACGGAACTGCCGGGCAAGACAGACACGATTATTGTCAATCGTGATGTTCATTTTGAGCAGATAGCCCAAGTTCTTGGTATCAGCATTGACCAGTTGAAAGAGCTCAACCCACAATATCGTCGCAACATCGTCAATGGCAACAACCAGCCATCAGCACTTCGTCTGCCTTCCATGATGGTAACCAGCTTCATTGATAAGCAAGATGATATCTTTGCTTACAATGTAGACGACATGCTCACGAAAAGAGAAGAGGTAGAAGTCAATGACAAACCGGAGTTCAACTATTCCTATTCATCTTATTTGTCTTCTAAAAGCAAAAACAAGCGCAGCCGTAAAGAAAGCCGGCGTGAAAAACGCAAGTCACGCAAAAAGGATTCTGCAGGCAAAAGCATTACCATTCGCGAGGGAGACACGCTTTCTGAGATTGCCAAGCGCAACCACACAACTGTCAGCAAGTTGAAAAAACTCAACCGCATTTCAGGAAGCAATATCAGAGCCGGCAAGAAAATCAAAGTGAAATAACAACCCTACAACCTTATGGATCATTCCGAGATGAATCATACCAAGGAGACGTCTGAGGATAAGCTTATCAACGACGCCTTTGAACATCTGCTCGACACCTATCTGGCGTCACGCCATCGAAAGAAAGTCGATATCATTACCAAAGCCTTCAACTTCGCGCGCCAGGCCCACAAAGGCGTCAGACGTTTGTCGGGAGAACCCTATATCATGCACCCCATTGCCGTAGCGCAGATTGCCTGCGAAGAAATGGGGCTCGGATCTACCAGCATTTGCTCGGCATTGCTCCATGATGTTGTTGAAGACACTGACTATACGGTCGAAGATATGGAAAATATCTTTGGCCCCAAAATTGCCAAAATTGTTGACGGACTCACCAAAATCAGCGGTGGAATCTTCGGCGAACACGCCTCGGCACAGGCCGAAAACTTCAAGAAATTACTACTCACGATGAGCGATGACATCCGCGTCATTCTCATTAAAATATGCGACCGCCTGCACAACATGCGCACATTGGCTTCACAACCGGCCAATAAGCAATACAAGATTGCGGGCGAAACGCTTTATATTTATGCGCCACTGGCCAACCGTCTGGGACTGAACAAAATAAAAACAGAGCTCGAAGACCTAAGTTTCAGCTACGAACACCCCGAGGAATACGCCAGTATTAAAAACAAGTTGTCGTTTACCAAGGAAGAACGCGACAAACTATTTGCCGACTTTACCCAACCCATTCGCGACTCATTAGATCGAATGGGCATTCAATACGAAATCAAAGCACGTGTAAAAAGTCCTTATTCCATTTGGAATAAGATGCAGAATAAGCACGTCACCTTTGATGAAATCTACGACATTCTTGCGGTCAGAGTCATCTTTACACCCAAGAAGCGGGAAGACGAAATCAACGAATGTTTCAGCATTTACGTGGCTATCAGCAAGATTTACAAAAGCCATCCCGACCGCCTGCGCGACTGGTTGAACCACTCGAAGGCCAATGGTTATCAGGCTTTACACGTAACCTTAATGAGCAAACAAGGCCAATGGATAGAGGTGCAGATTCGTTCCGACCGCATGGACGAGGTGGCAGAGCAAGGTTTTGCGGCACATTGGAAATACAAAGAAGGCGAAGAGTACAGTGAAGACGAGAACGAATTGAACGACTGGCTCTCCACCATCAAGGAAATTCTCGACGATCCACAGCCCGACGCGATGGACTTTCTCGACGCCATTAAGCTCAATCTGTTTGCTTCCGAAATCTTTGTGTTCACACCCAAAGGCGAAATCAAGACGCTGCCGGCAGGCTGTACGGCACTCGACTTCGCGTTTCAGATTCATACGTTCATCGGTAGTCACTGCATCGGTGCTAAAGTAAACCACAAGCTGGTGCCCCTGAGCCATAAGCTCCAGAGCGGAGATCAGGTTGAGATTCTTACCAGTAAGTCACAGCATGTGCAGGAATCGTGGATCAATTTCGTTTATACGGCCAAAGCCAAAGCAAAGATACAGGCGATTCTGCGTAGAGATAACCGTGAGCTGCAAAAGCAAGGCGAACAGGTCTTAAACGAATGGTTGGCCAAAAGCGATATAGAGATGACCACGATCGTGCTTGATAAGTTGTGCGAACTGCACGAGCTACAAAAGCACGAAAGTTTCTTCCTCGCCTTAGGCAAGAAGTCGATCATCCTCGGCGAGAAAGATCTTGACGTGCTGCAGGGCAAGGGTGGCAACGCTTCACTGAAAGCGATGAGTTGGCGTAAATACGTGCCTTTCTTGGGCAAAGACAAGAAGAAAGAGAAAGAAGGCGAGCAACAGGCGGTGGAGTATTATGTCGTTGGTAAAGATTTCAATAAGAAGAAGCCCATATTCATCACCGAAGAGAATATCCATTCGTTTATTTTCCCCGATTGCTGCCACCCTATTCCCGGCGACGACATCTTAGGATATATCGACAATAAGAACCGTATTGAGATTCACAAGCGCGTCTGCCCCATTGCCAGTAAACTGAAATCGAGTTTCGGTAATCGCATCCTCGATGCCAAGTGGGACATGCACAAGCTGCTGTTCTTCAATGCGACTATTGAAATCAGAGGCATTGACCGCAAGGGGTTATTGTTCGATGTCTCTAAGATTATATCCGATAAGCTCGACATCAATATCCAGAAGATTACCGTTAGTGGTGGTGATGGGATTTTCGAAGGCTATATCGAAATCAAGGTTCACGACCGCGACGAGGTAAGAATCATCATGGAGAATCTGAAGCAGATTAAGGACTTGCAGGAAGTACAGCAGATTATGTAAGTGCATCGCGTCTCATTTCTTTGGCGATTATGTTTTTTTTCCTTTCCGTTATTATTAGTATCCTTCATTTGGGTGCTATCGGCGACAACAAAACCGATAACACCCAGGCTATCAATGAAGCTATCACAGTCTGTGCCCGGCGTGGCGGAGGCGTGGTCAGTGTGCCACAAGGCATTTTCCTTACGGGCACCATCCGTCTGCAAAGCAACGTAACGCTCCGATTAGAACAAGGCGCCGTACTGCGTGGAGTCGACCATCTTGGTGCCTATGCGTCGCTACAGACCACACACGACCTGTCGAAATACGAGAGCGGTCGAGGCTCTGTCAACTTCAACAGCGCTTCCGATCCCGAGTGGTCGAAAGCTATGATACAATGTATCGACATCAAGAACGCGGGCATAGAAGGCCCGGGCATGATTGACGGACAACATGTTGAGAACAAACGGGGCGAGGAACACATGCGCGGGCCTCACACCATCCTGGTCGTAAACGGCGAACGACTGCGCTTCAAGGACTTTCAGATCAGCCGTTCGGCCAACTACGCCATTCTGGCTTACGATATCAAAGACAGCAAGTTCAATCATCTGAAAATCCATGAAGGCTGGGACGGTATTCACATTCGGGGCTGCGAACGGGTCGAAATCAGCCATTGTGAGATGTACACAGGCGACGACGCCATTGCCGGTGGCTACTGGAACAACATCAAGATACACCATAACCTCCTCAATTCGTCGTGCAATGGCATCCGGATGATTATGCCATCCACCAACATGGAAATAGCACATTGCGACATATATGGCCCCGGATTGAACAAGCATCGCACATCGGGCAAGACTACTTCCGACGCTGCCATCAGTCTGGAACCGGGCGGTTGGGGACCTGCCCCAGGACTTCTTGACAATATCCACATCCATCACATCCGGGCCACCCGCGTACTCACGCCCCTGTCTGTTACACTAAGCGACGACAATACGGCCGGAACCATCCGAGTAGACCATATCACGGCGCGCGACATCACGCGCATGGCACTATCCGTAAAGAGTTGGGGCAAGGCCCATACGCAGCGCGTTACCATCAAAGACGTAGACCTCATATTTGAAGGCATAGATGATCCGACGCTGCCCGAATGGTTTAAGAACCGCCCCACCGACCAGTGGCCCGTCTTCCCGTGTTGGGGAATGTACTTTCGGAATATAAGCGAAGTCAGCCTGCGTAATATCTTCCTATCATTCAAAGGCAAAGACTATCGGCAAGCCATCATGCACGACAACGTTGGTAAAGTGGAGCAAAAGCGAGTACGCTACAAATCAATAGCCATGCGCCAGCCGAAGGGGCGTGATTTATCACGTTCCGCGCCATCCCAAATACACGCAATCAATAGCCATGCGCCAGCCGTAAGGGCGTGATTTATCACGTTCCGAACAAACAAAAAACGCGCAACCATGATTACTCCACCCAACCATTTCACGCACGAATCATAAAAACAAATATGGAAAAGGAACGTGATGAATCACGCCCCTACGGCTCACGCCACAACAAATCGGCTTTCGTTCACTGTGAAATTTTCGTACAAACCGCTCATTTATTTTGCGTCAAGATTTTTTTTGTCGCAAATAAGCCAAGCATTTCGCACTTTGTTAAAAACGAACAAACGACTGATA
>CAUURC010000035.1:0-27919 GCA_963547405.1 uncultured Prevotella sp. | reverse complement strand
TAATCAAACTCCACCTCAAGCAGTGTAAAAGGCTGGAAATATTGCTTTTTCATGGCTCCCTTTGGCGATGCCGATGGACGCACAACAAAGGTGACACAGCCCCGTTTCTGGGTGAACATTTCCACCATCAGTTTGCCTTCGCCAAACTTAAACGCATGCAACACGATTGCTTTTGTCTTGATCATCATCACGAACAAAGGTAGCTCTTATTCCCGAGAAACAGGCACTTGCGAAAAATATTTCTGCAAATGTTTGGCTATACCAAATTAATATACTAACTTTGCACCCGCAAAATAAGTGCGATGGTCCCTTCGTCTATCGGTTAGGACGAGAGATTTTCATTCTCTAAAGAGCAGTTCGACTCTGCTAGGGACTACAAATTACAAAGAAAAGATTCATAACAAAGATGGCAAATCACAAATCATCATTAAAGAGAATACGTCAGACAAAGACAAGGACGCTGCATAATAAGTATTATGCTAAGACGATGCGCAACGCTGTTCGTAAGTTGCGTGCTCTCCAGAACAAGGATGAGGCTAGTCAGCTGTATCCTTCTGTACAGAAGATGTTGGATAAACTGGTTAAGACAAACATTATTCATAAGAATAAAGCTGCCAACTTGAAGTCAAGCTTGGCTCTTCATATCAACAGTCTTGGTTAATTACTGAGACTTGTTGTCTATCCCCATATAGGTCGGTATTCATGCGAATATCGACCTTATTTTATTCTATACCATGCCATTTGCTTAGATGGGACTCGTTGCAAGTTCGTTTGTGGACGAATAGCTGTATAAGAGAAGGGCCTTCATTATACATTAATGTATTTTAGCGTCTTTTCCTATCGTAATGTCTTTCTTTTTTTATATCTTTGCATGGAAATATTACTGATCAAGGAAATGGCAGAAAATCACAACACCGAGGCGAATTATTCAGCCTCGAATATCCAGGTTCTGGAGGGTCTGGAAGCCGTACGTAAGCGTCCTGCTATGTACATTGGCGATATCAGCGAAAAAGGTTTGCACCATTTGGTAAACGAAACCGTCGACAACTCTATCGACGAAGCGATGGCTGGATATTGCACCGATATTGAAGTAACCATCAACGAAGATAATTCCATTACGGTTCAAGACAACGGCCGTGGTATTCCTGTAGACGAACATAAGAAACTTCATAAGTCGGCTCTCGAAGTCGTAATGACCGTGCTTCATGCCGGTGGTAAGTTTGATAAGGGCTCCTATAAAGTCAGTGGTGGTCTTCATGGCGTGGGTGTTAGTTGTGTGAATGCTCTGTCCAGCCACATGAAATCACAGGTGTTCCGCGATGGAAAGATTTACCAACAGGAGTATGAAAAGGGTAAACCGCTCTATCCTGTAAAGGTAGTAGGTGAGACAGAACTGCGAGGAACACGTCAACAGTTCTGGCCTGATCCAACGGTTTTCACCACTTTAGTATACCGTTGGGATATCATTGCTAATCGAATGCGCGAGTTGGCTTTCCTAAATGCCGGTATCCGGATTACGCTTAACGACCTGCGCCCTGATGAGGACGGCAAGACTAAGCAGGAAGTATTCCATGCGAAGGATGGTCTGAAAGAGTTTGTTCGATTCGTTGACCGCCACCGCAACCACCTGTTTGATGACGTAGTCTATATGAAGACCGAGAAACAGGGCGTTCCCATCGAAGTGGCCATCATGTATAATACCGACTATAGCGAGAATATCCATTCCTATGTCAACAACATCAACACGATAGAAGGTGGTACGCACCTCACCGGATTCCGCATGGCGCTCACCCGTACGCTCAAGTCTTATGCCGAGACCGACGCCACAATCTCTAAGCAAATAGAGAAAGCCAAGGTCGAGATTGCCCCCGAGGACTTCCGTGAAGGTCTCTCCGCCGTTATCTCTATCAAGGTAGCTGAGCCTCAGTTTGAAGGTCAGACCAAGACAAAATTGGGTAATAGCGAGGTGCAAGGTGCCGTTCAGCAGGCTGTAAACGAGGCCTTGACCAACTATTTGGAGGAACATCCCGACGAAGCTAAGAAGATATGCGAGAAGGTTGTCTTGGCAGCTACGGCACGTATTGCCGCCCGTAAGGCCCGTGAAAGCGTACAGCGCAAGAGCTTTATGACTGGTGGCGGGCTGCCCGGAAAGCTGGCCGACTGCTCTAATAAGGATCCTAAGGATTGCGAAATCTTCCTCGTCGAGGGTGATTCGGCCGGTGGTTCCGCCAAGCAGGGCCGCGATCGTTTCCATCAAGCCATTTTGCCACTCCGCGGTAAGATTCTAAATGTGGAGAAAGTGCAATGGCACAAGGTGTTCGAAGCAGAATCTGTTATGAACATTATCCAAAGTATTGGTGTGCGATTCGGTATTGATGGTGAAGATAGCAAGGAGGCTAACACAGATAAATTGCGCTACGACAAGATCATTATCATGACCGACGCCGATGTCGATGGTTCACACATCGACACGCTTATCATGACTTTGTTCTATCGTTTCATGCCGAAAGTGATTCAGGAGGGGCACCTCTACATCGCCACACCGCCGCTCTACAAGTGTACTTATAAGAAGGCGAGCGAATACTGCTACACCGAGCAACAGCGTCAGGCCTTTATCGACAAGTACTGCGAGGGCAAAGATGATGATAAGGCACTCCATACGCAGCGCTACAAAGGTTTGGGTGAAATGAATCCTGAGCAGCTTTGGGAAACCACCATGGACCCGAAGACCCGTCTGCTCAAGCAAGTGACGATCGAAAACGCTGCCGATGCCGACGAAATTTTCTCAATGCTGATGGGCGACGACGTAGAACCACGCCGCGAATTTATCGAGAAGAACGCCACTTACGCTAATATCGACGCGTAGTATTTTATAACAACCAATCCAGCAAGGCATACTTACACCATGTGAGTATGCCTTGTTTTTTTTATGTGCAAACAACAATTTAACTGTACCATACAAGCCTGTCTTTTCGTCGTTTGCTTCCATGTAACGTTAAAAATATTTGGCAGGGAGAAGTGAAATGATTATTTTTGCAGTAAATCTTAATCCCTAATGACTTATGCGATTTTCACCATTCTTTTGTTTCTCATGCCTTATGATGGCTTTGAGTATCCAAACCAGTAGTGCAAAGATCCAACCTAGTAAACCTCTTCCATTGCGGCTATGGTATCATACACCGGCCCGTTATTTCGAGGAAGCGTTACCCATTGGCAATGGAAAGCTCGGCGCGATGGTCTACGGAGGTGAAACGACCGACTCACTGCTGCTCAACGACATTACGTTTTGGAGTGGAAAGCCCGTTGATCACAATGAAGACAGAGATGCTTGGCAGTGGATTGAACCCATCAGAAAGGCCCTTTTCAAAGAAGATTATGCAAAGGCCGACTCACTACAACTCCATGTTCAGGGCCATAATAGCTCCTATTATATGCCATTGGGTACATTATATATAGAAGATCTTAACGTCACCGCCCCCGTCACGCGTTACCGTCGCCAGTTAGACATCGACAGCGCGCTCTGTCGAGTAACCTACCGGCGAGGCGACGTGGGCTTTGAGCGCGAGTATCTAGCATCGAATCCTGATAAGTGCATTGCCGTCAGAATCCGAAGCACACAACCGGGTAAGCTTTATCTAAGCCTTCGCCTGCAATCGCCGCTCAATCATACCGTGAAAGCTACCGACAGCCAGCTCACCATGTTGAGTCACGCCACCGGCGACCCACAGGAGACGATTCATGCCTGCACGATTGTCCGTGCGACCACCACCGATGGCCGGGTATCGACGGTTAATGGCAACCTGTTGATTGAGGGCGCGACCGAAGCCACTGTCTTTTTAGTGAACGAAACCTCGTTCAACGGCTACAACCGTCACCCTGTCACCCAAGGAAAACCTTACATCGACCTGGCTGCCGATGATATTTGGCACACGCACAATACCAATTTCGCAACCGTCAAACAGCGTCACGTAGCCGATTATCGCCGATTCTTCGGTCGACTTTCGCTGCAACTTGATGGCGCAAAGTTAGACACGCTACGCACCACCGAGGCCCAACTGAAAGCCTATACTGATAAGAAGGAGAACAATCCCTACCTTGAGACGCTCTATATGCAGTTCGGTCGCTATTTGCTAATCAGCTGTTCGCGTACCCCCGGCGTGCCGGCCAACCTGCAAGGCTTATGGAATCCCTATGTAAAAGCACCATGGCGCAGCAATTACACCATGAATATCAATCTCGAAGAGAACTACTGGCCGGCAGAAGTTGCCAACCTCAGCGAGATGGCTATGCCGCTATGGGACTTCATGAAGGCTTTGGCCGACAACGGTCGCTACGCCAGCCGCAATTATTATGGTATCAACGAGGGATGGAGCGCAAACCATAACAGCGACATTTGGGCCATGACTAATCCGGTGGGAGAGAAGCGGGAGAGTCCCGAATGGAGCAATTGGAACATGGGAGGTGCATGGTTGACGCAAGCCGCGTGGGATCATTACGCTTTCACACAGGACAAACAGTTCTTGAAAACACAAGCTTTGCCACTGCTTCAGGGCGCAACCGACTTTATGCTACGCTGGCTTACGCATCATCCCGATAGGCCTAACGAGTTGATAACGGCGCCCAGTACGTCGCCAGAAAACGAATACGTGACGTCCAAAGGCTATCATGGAACAACCTGTTATGGCGGAACGGCCGATCTGGCCATTGTCCGCGAACTGCTCAATAATACCCGGTCGGCACTTGCTATCGACCATGCTACAACTGCGAAAGGTGCGAACAAAGCCAATCCTAAGATGCTTAAGATAGAGCAAACCCTTGCTCAGCTACGTCCGTATACCATCGGTCACATGGGCGATTTGAACGAATGGTTCTATGATTGGGACGATTTCGATTTCCGCCATCGTCACCAGAGCCACCTCATCGGTCTCTTCCCCGGTCATCAGATTACCCCTGCCCGCACGCCGGAGCTGGCCCAAGCCGCAACGAAAAGCTTGGAAATCAAAGGTGAAGAGACTACCGGTTGGTCTACGGGATGGCGTATTAATCTTTGGGCACGCCTCCGTCGGGCCGATAAAGCCTATCAGATATACCGCAAACTCCTTACTTATGTTACGCCCGATGGCTACCATGGCCCCGACCGACGTCATCGTGGCGGCACCTATCCTAACCTTTTCGACGCGCATCCACCTTTCCAGATTGACGGAAACTTCGGCGGAACGGCCGGCGTTTGCGAGATGTTATTGCAAAGCGAATATGCTGTTGACGCGTCACCGGCAGTCACGTTGCATCTGTTACCGGCCCTTCCGCAGGCTTGGCACGCAGGTAGCGTGAATGGTCTCTGCGCGCGCGGCGGTCTGGAGGTTAATATGACGTGGCAAAACGGCCGCGTGGTCAGTGCTACGATTATAAACAAACATGGTTATAACGGAAAATTAAAAGTGCTATATAACGGTAAAGAACGCGTTGTCAGCGTACGACCGGGGTGTAGCAAAACCATCCGATGAAATTATTGATTACTTTTGGGTTGCTCCTGATAAGTCTGTTGCCTACGCAGGCCCAGTCTTTCGGCACCCACTGGATAGCCAGTCCACAGGTAGACTCCACGTCGCAGGTGTGGTTCAAACAATTGTTTGTCATGCCTCGGCGTCCTCATCGGGCCACGCTAACCGTTATTTCTACAGGTTATTTCGCTGTTTACGTGAACAATTGGAAGGTAGATTTAGCTTCCATCGCTCCCTATCGATCTTATGGTGACACCCTGACCAAGGGCATTTGCTACGACGTGACCCGCTTCATGCGTCGCGACAGCAATGTCGTTGCTGTGTGGTATAGCCCCGTTTTTCCACATATCGAACCGCGTCAGCTATCGGTTTCGCTTGTTACGACCGACTCGCAAGGGCGCACCAGCGTACATAATTCAGACTCGGGATGGCTCTGTCATCGTGCCACCCGTAGCCTTAATGCCGACGGAGGTGAAACTATCGACGGTCAGAGTTACCCATTGAAGTGGTATAATGGCTTTACTGATCAAGTCCTTTGGCAACCGGCCGTCAATATTAAGGCCTCCCCGCAGTTGGGGTATACCATAGAAGAGCATTTTCGACCACAAATGAAAATGCAGAAAATCAGAAACCAGAACTACTTCGACCTTGTTGGAGATACCGTTTATTACGAGTTCGGCTTGGGCTTTTACGGCAACCTGCGTGTCACCATTCGTGACGCCAAGCCCGGACAAGTCCTTCACATCGGCAATCTTACCTATATCTGCAACGGGAAAACCGATGAACAAGCCATCTCTCGCTTTGCTCCCGCTTATTATCGACGTATTCCCATTTGGGGAAAGAACTTTCGTCACAAACAAATACAGAATTTTGAAGCCATCGAGCTGGCCCCTGTATGGCCTACTTTCTAAGCAATAAGCGTGGTTGCGCTAACTTATCAATAAAAAACTTATGACCCATAATAACATTGAATTCATTTCGGTAGAGTCAGCCTTGCAGCTTTATCAAGGCCGCCATATTGACAATGACCTGTTGCTCATTGATGAAGTGGCCGACCTTCCGCTGCCCAATGAATCTCGCCGCATGAAAAGTTTGTTGTTGGCACTCTGCATCCGAGGAGAAGCGCAATACACCGTCGACACGATAGAACACAAAGTAAAACCTAACGACATCATGATCATCAGCAACGGCCAAGTGGTAGACGACTATTTGTTGAGCCCAGACTGCAGTGGTATTGCCATCATGGTGTCTTATGACTTCTATCGTGAGATTGTTTCCGACGTTCACGAACTCTCTTCGCTCTTCATTTTTTCGCGCAATCATCCCGTCGTAACTCTTTCAGAAGATGAGGCTCGCATGATTCAGGAATACTACCAACTATTGAAAAACAAAGTAGAAGACCAGAATCATCACTTCCGTCGCGAAGTAGCACGCTCTCTTCTCTCCACCGTTATTTATGATCTCAGCAATTCGCTCTATCATATCGCGAACACCACAACCATAAAACAGACGCGGGCAGATAGGATTTTCAAGGAATTTATCCAACTGGTCGAAGCCAACTTTCGTGAGAAAAGGCGTGTCACATGGTATGGAAACCAACTCTGCATATCGCCGAAGTATCTTTCCGAGACGGTCAAGAGTGTCAGCCATCAGACACCCAACGATTGGATCGACCGCTATGTGATACTCGAAATATGCAACTTGCTGCGCAATACAACCAAAAGTATCAAGGAAATTACTCAGGACATGCATTTTCCCACACAGAGTTTTCTGGGCAGATACTTCAAGGAACACGTCGGCGTAAGCCCCAAAGAGTACCGCCGAGGATAAGTCCTTACTGTTTTTGTAATTTTTATAAGATGCAAATTGCTGAAGACAAGCTGATTGAAGCCTTGGGACAAGACTCCCATGAGAGTTTTGACATCATATATAATATGTATGCCAAACGCCTTTATGCCTACTGCATGCAATATGCTAAAACGGCAGAAGACACCGAAGACATCGTTCAGGGAGTCTTCTGCAAACTATGGATCAACCGCCGGCATATCAAGGAAAGGCAATCGCTCAAGTCGCTGTTGTTCACGATTGCCCACCATGCCGTCATCGATGCCTACCGGCGGCGACTCTTTTCGCCTGCCTATGCGGAATATATTGAATACAAAGCCACATCGGAAGTCGACAGTAGCGCGCAAGTTGAGTACGAAGAGTTTGTCGACAAGCTCAACACAATTCTGGAATCGCTGCCCGAAACACAGCGGAATGTCATCCGAAAGGCCAAGTTTCAAGACATGCGTAACGCGGACATTGCAACCGAACTCCACCTGAGCGAGCAGACGGTCAAGAACGCGTTATCAACCGGTATGAAGACGCTCCGCGCCAAACTCGCCTCCCTGACGACCATACTGTTGCAATTGGTGTTACTGATTATTAACAAATAACAACAGTATCTTTACAATAGAATCACGTCTATACTATAAAATAAGGACAATGGACAATCAATTGAACGACAAATACAGGCACGACCGGCTGACGCCCGAGGAACTGAAAGCGTGGAAACAGCAGGTGACCGCCATGGAAAACCACGAGTTGAAACAACTGATTGCGCCCACATGGTTTGACGAAGAGCCTGCCGATACAATTCTTTCCGATGGTCGAATGAAAGCGTTGAAGGAGCGTATCGACGGCAGTCTCTTCATCGACGACCGCAAACCGTCGCTATCCATTGCCAAACGGATAGCCTTTGTAGCCGCCTCATTTTTGATTCCCATTCTGCTAGCATCGACTTATTACTTCTATCATGAAAGCCAACAAGCCTTTGATAACCGTATAACCATCGCCACAAACAAGGGTGAACAAGCCACGGTTGTACTGCCCGACGGTTCTGTGGCCAGTCTCAACTACAACAGCCGCCTGTCATATTACGCCCACGATTTCAACCACAAGGAACGTAATATCACCTTCGACGGCCATGCCCGCTTTGAAATAGCCAAAATGTCTGACTGTCCTTTCAATATAGACATGCACAGTCTCAAGGTGCATGTCTTAGGAACGAAGTTCTATCTGGACGCGAGAAAAGACCGCGACATGGCCCAACTGACCTTGGAAGAGGGACTGGTGAAACTCACTTCCCTGAAAACCAACAAGGAAGCCTTCGTACATCCGGGCGAAACGGCAACGTTCCGCTATGTCACGGGCGAAATAAAGATCAGCCGACAACATACGGAAAGCACACTCCAAGCGTTAAAAAGCAACCTGCTGGTATGCGACGGACAACCCTTAAATCGCATTTTGTCCGAACTGGAAAACGCCTATCGGGTGCGTTTCTTTATTTATACCGGCAAGCCATTGGGTACTTTTACGGGCAAGTTGCCCCTCGATAACCTAATGGAAACAATCAGAATCATCGCGTCAACCTATCGGTTAAGTTACACGATAGAAGGCAATAATATCCAATTCAGAAGCCATTGACAACACTCTTTTTTACGTTTACATGTTGTGAAACATAAAAAAGAGATAGTACTTTTAATAAATCGCTCGGTCTTACTTTCAAAATGATTTTTCATTTTCCCCTCTTTTATTAACTAAAAAATACCTTTACATGAAACCAAGCCTTCTATCTACATGCCGGCTTTTAATCTTTCTTTTCTGTATATTGATGTATTCCGTTGTGAATGCTCAGACACAGAAAGTCAGTATCAACGCCAAAAACGTAACCTTACAATCTCTTTTCAGTACAATTGAGAAGCAAACCAATCTTCATTTTTCCTATCAGACTGATATTATAAACTCGTCACGGCGAGTGACACTAAACCTGCAGAATGTATCGGTGGCTTCCATTCTTATGCAGGTGCTACCAGGTTTTAATCTTCGTCACGAACTTGTTTCCGGTAACTCCATCGTCATTACTCGTCAGGATACTTCCAGGAAGCCCCTACAAACCAATCCCAAAAAGATATCGGGTATAGTTTTAGATGAACATGGAGAGCCGATTATCGGCGCAACCATCAAGCAGCAGGGATCCAAAAATGGTACTATAACCGACGTTGATGGCCGTTTCTCGCTTGATGCTCCCGAAGGTTGCATGCTTACAATATCTTACATTGGCTATGCCGACAAGGCGGTTACTGCTCAATCGGACATGTCCATCTCGCTTAGTACCAACATAGAAGCCCTTGACGAAGTCGTAGTTGTGGGCTACGGCATTCAGAAGAAGGTCAATGTAGTTGGTTCTATTTCTGCCGTTAACAGTAAAGATCTGGAGGGTCGTGGTGTCGGTAACGTATCAAATTTGCTCACCGGACACATGGCAGGCGTCACTATTACGCAAAAGAGTGGTAACCCCGGTCAAGATGATGGTACTATTCATGTGCGTGGTGTCGGTTCTTTTGGTGCTACTCCTGATCCCTTGGTATTGATCGATGGCATGCCGGGAACTCTCAGTGAGCTTATCCCCTCCGATATCGACAATATTTCTATCCTAAAAGACGCATCATCGGCCGCCATCTACGGATCACGTGCTGCTAATGGAGTCATTCTTGTTACAACGAAACGCGGTCAAGAAGGCAGAACACGTGTTGTCTACAATGGTTCTGCCGGCTTCAGCAAAGCAATAGAACTGCCGGAGTTCGCCCATTCCTATGAGTTTGCAGAATATTACAACATGGCGATTGGTACAGAAACTTACACATCCGAGATGATCCAAAAGTATAAGGATGGTAGTGATCCCGACAATTATGCCAATGAAAATTACCTGCAAAAGCTGTTGGGTGGCAGTGCCTTTCAAACAAAGCACGAAGTGAGTGTGAACGGTGGAACGGGAAAATTACAATATATGGCTTCAATGGGCTATCTGCGTCAGAATGGTTTAATGGAAGGCAACTATTACAACCGCTATAACGCACGTGTTAACCTAAGTGCAGACATCACGTCCAAATTGAAAATGCATATCCGATTGAGTGGGGCTATCTCCGATCGGCACGAACCATCAACCCCAGGTGTGCTTGATATGGCAGGTGTAACGGGTATTATCCAACAGGCTGTGCGTTTTCCGGGCCTTACCCCCAGCTACATGAAGGACGGAAGTATCGGACAGGGTCCTAAGCTTCAAGGCTCTCCTATTGCATGGATCAACAGTGCCTCTTACTTCCGAGAGGATTTAGACAAGATGAAGGCTAACGTAGAACTAGCTTATACCCCTGTTAAGGGAGTTGTTCTCAGAGCCATCGGAGGCTATAATTACAGAATGTTAAACGTATATAATTACCGCTGCGATATAACTCTGGGCAATGGTAAAGGCACAGGCCCGTCGTCACTCTCACACAATATGGCCCGTACTGCATATAAGACTTTCCAGTTTTTAGCCAATTATAACACGAAAATGCACCTCCACGACCTTTCCATTCTAGGCGGCTACACCTGGGAAGATGAAGGCCAACGCACGCTTTCGGGCTATCGTAACAATTTCCCTTCTGATAAAACGCCCTATCTTGATGCAGGTGGAGCAGACGGACAACTCAACGGCGGCGGCGGATACGATTGGGCCATTCAGTCCTTTTTTGGCCGTTTCACCTATAACTACGATCAGCGTTATCTCTTTGAAGTTACAGCTCGTTACGATGGCTCGTCACGTTTCCCCACCGACAGTAAATATGGCTTCTTCCCCTCAGTAGCCGTTGGTTGGCGAATCTCGGAAGAAAAGTTTTGGAAAAATACGAAGGCACTTGACTTCTTTAGTAACTTGAAAATCAAGGCTTCCTATGGCGTGTTAGGCAATAATAACATTGGAAACTATCCTTACCAGTCAGTCTACACACTAGACCAGAAACAGAACTACGTGTTTGGTGGTGTATATAGGCAGGGCGCCTCCATTACGACCTATGTAGATCCTTCTTTGAAATGGGAACGTACCCGTACTTCCGATATAGGAATCGAAACAGCGTTCTTCAAAAACCGGCTTACTTTCAATACAACCTACTTTTACCGCAAGACTACAGACGTGCTTTACAAGCCTGCAGCCAGCTACTCGGCCATCTTCGGATTGAACGTGTCCGAGATAAACACTGGTGCTTTGGAAAACAAGGGATGGGAGTTTGAATTGGGTTATCAAGACCATATCGGCAAGTTCAACTACCATTTAAATGGCAACTTTTCTATTATCAAAAACAAAGTGTTAACCTTGGGAATGGGCAACGTCAAGCAGAACAATGGCATGGTCGGCAATGGCAATACTCTCTTCATCGGTTATCCTATGGAAATCTTCTACGGTTACAAGACCGATGGCGTATTCCTTACAGATGATGAGGTGGCGAAATGGTACGACCAAAGTGCTATTGCCAAAGGCAGTAAGGCGGGCGATCTGCGTTATGTCGACACGACGGGCGACAACAAAGTTACCGCCGATGACCGCGTATACCTCGGATCAAGAATACCGAAATATACATTCGGCCTAAATATGGGCTTCGAATACAAAGGGTTAGACTTCAGTATGCTGCTTCAAGGCGTGGCCGGCGTTAAGGGAATGCTCTCTCGCTTTGCCGGACTGGCTTTCAATCAAGAGGGCAATATCCAGCGTTGGCAGATGGAAGAGAACTGGAACGTGCAGCAGAACAACCGTTATCCAAAATATCCTCGGTTAGAAGTAACATCCAATGCCGGCAGTAACAACACGCTCGTATCCGATTTCTGGCTTCTCGATGCGTCTTTCGTAAAAGTCCGCAATGTCCAGTTAGGATACACGTTGCCTAAAAAACTATTGAAGCCCATCGGCCTTTCTACACTACGTCTTTATCTTTCGCTTGACAACCCAATTTCTTTCGACAAGTATAGAAAGGGCTGGGATCCGGAAAATACCAATACCGACGGAAGCTATTATCCAACGTTGTCTACATACACATTAGGTTTAACTCTAAATTTCTAAGCTGCTATGAAATACTCAATCTATACAATTCTTTGCGTTTGCGCAATGTTGGCAGGTCTCCAGTCATGTAGTCTGGAGCGCACTCCGCTGACCGACTTGTCGGAAAATACATTCTGGGATAGTAATAAAAACTCAGAACTGGCACTTACAGCACTCTACCGGGGCAACATAACTAACGGCGTAGAGTTTTCGCCGTCTGACTTCTGGTCGTATGCCGGCCTGCTCTATACAGAACATCTTACCGACAACGCTTTCGACCGACGAGGAGAGAACAACCCGTTCTTCCAAATTTCAAGTGGCAAACTAACTAATGCCAACAATTTTATCAAACAATATTGGACTGTCGCCAACAAGCGTATACAACGTTGTAACCGCTTTTTAGAAGGTATACAGAAGATGGCTGACGGCCCCATTAAGCTCCGAATGATAGCTGAAGCACGGTTCCTGCGAGCCACGCAATACCTTTATCTGACGAGTTACTTCAAGGATGTGCCCCTTGTACAGCAGGTATTGACGGGCGAGGAGGCCAACAACGTGAAGAAAGAGTCTAGGGCCAACATTCTTGCATGGTGTACCAAAGAATTCAAAGAGGCTGCATCCGATCTTCCTCGATTCAAGGACATCCCCGCTACTGAAACAGGACGTGCCTGCAAACAGGCTGCGCTTGCCTTCCTGGGTCGCACTTACATGCTTATGAAAGACTGGCCACATGGTGCGGAAACCTATAAGGAAATCATTGACTTTGGGGACAATGACATTCATACTAACTATCGTGAACTATTCCAGCCGAAGTTAGGCGTTGGTAACAAGGAGAATATCTTCTACATTTCCTATCTCGCCAACTACTTCGGTTGTGGCTTGCCACAGCACAATTTGGCTGCCAAGGATGGTGGTTGGAGCCTTTCCAACCCGTCGGGAGGCCTTTTCGAAGCGTATGAGTTTAAAGACGGAACACCGTTCAGCTATGAAGACCCGCGCTATAATCCCGAGAATTTGGGTGAAAATAGAGACCCGCGATTGGACTACACCATCTATTATAACGGAGCCAACTTCAAAGGGAGTCCCTATCGATGCAGTCCCGACTTCGACGCATCGAAGAAAGAGCGCCTTGATTACTCGTCTGAGGCTTCACGAACAGGCTTCATGTGGCGCAAATACTTTGATGAAAATATAATCGACGACATTACAAGCTACAGTGCAGTTACGCCCATCATCAGGTACGCCGAGGTCTTGTTAAGTTACCTCGAGTGCATTGTTGAAAGCGGACAGCCTATTTCTCAGTCACTACTTGATAATACGATCAATAAGGTTAGGGGACGCAACGATGTGAAAATGCCCGCCATCCAGGAGACCAATGCTGCCAAACTGCGCGAAATCGTGCGCCACGAACGCCGCGTCGAACTGGCCTACGAAGGCATCCGTTATTGGGATTTGCTGCGTTGGAACATAGCCCATGAGGTACTGGTCGGCAAAATATGGGGAGCTCCCTATCCCCATTCGACCCAATATGCTAAAGCTTCGAAGGAGGTTGATCCCACCGGTCACTGCCGCTGGTATGTAGGAAAACGTGAGTTCCGTAATCCACAGGACTATACATGGCCCATTCCGCTGTCGGAACAGAATATCAATCCGAATCTTCGTGAACCCTAAAATGAAGGATATATATGAATAACAAGCTATTGACTTTAGCGCTTTTGGTTCCTGCCGTAGCCCCAACGGCAGGTTCAGCCAAGAGCGCCAAGAAACCCAACAATGGGCAGAAAGCGCCCAATGTAATCATTATTCTGGCCGATGACTTAGGCTATGGCGACCTGAAATGCTATGGCGCCAAAAACGTGGAGACGCCGAATGTAGACCGATTGGCCAGCAACGGCATTCGTTTCACCAACGGACATGCCATCGCCGCTACGAGTACGCCGTCGCGCTACTCGCTGCTGACAGGCGAATATGCCTGGCGAAAGCCCGATACCGACGTGGCCGCGGGCAATGCGGGCATGATTATCAAGCCGGGCCAGTTCACGATGGCCGACATGTTTAAGAGCGCGGGCTACACCACCTGTGCCATCGGTAAGTGGCATTTGGGATTAGGCGACCAGACGGGACGGCAAGATTGGAACGCGCCACTGCCTCAAAGCCTCGGCGACTTGGGTTTCGACGAACACTATATCATGGCGGCCACGGCCGACCGCGTGCCGTGCGTGTTTATCCGCAATGGTCGTGTGGCCAATTACGACGCCGAACATCCCATCGAAGTGAGCTACAAAGCCAACTTCCCGGGCGAACCCACGGGTGCCAGTCATCCCGAATTGCTCTACAATCAGCGTTCGAGCCACGGCCACGATATGTCGATCGTGAACGGAATCGGCCGTATCGGCTACATGAAAGGGGGCGGCAAGGCGCTGTGGAAGGACGAGAATATCGCCGACTCGCTCGTGACGAACGCCATCGACTTTATCAAATCGCACAAGAACACGCCCTTCTTCATGTACTTCGCGACAAACGACGTGCACGTGCCCCGCTTCCCCCACCAGCGTTTCCGTGGCAAGAGCGGCATGGGACTACGTGGCGATGCCATCGCGCAGTTCGACTGGTCGGTGGGCGAAATTATGAAAACATTGGAACAACTGAAGATTGCCGACAACACGCTCGTGATTCTGACGAGTGACAACGGCCCCGTGGTAGACGACGGTTATGACGACCGAGCCGAGGAATTGCTCAACGGGCACAGTCCTGCCGGCCCCTTCCGTGGCAACAAATACAGCGCCTTTGAAGGCGGAACGGCCGTTCCTTTCATTGTTAGTTGGCCCGCCCGCGTCGCCGGAGGTCAGGTTTCCGACGCGCTGCTCAGCCAGGTAGACCTCGTGGCCTCGCTCGGCAGCCTCGTCAAAGTCCGTCTGCCACAAGGCAGCGCGCCCGACAGCCGCGATTATCTGCGTACCATCATCGGTGCCGACAAGCAGGGACGCGACTACATTCTTGGCCAATCCAATACGCACGTGCTGTCTGTTCAGACGGCCGACTGGCGATACATAGAGCCCAGCGATGGCCCGAAGATGATTCCATGGGGCCCCAAAGTGGAGACGGGCAACCTGCCGCTGCCGCAGCTCTACGACCGCATGAAGAGCCTGTTCGAGCAAGACAACGTAGCCGCAGCCCATCCCGAAGTGGTCTTTCGGATGCAGAATATCCTGCGAAGAGAACGCGCCGGCAAGGCGAAATAGCCCCAACAAACCGAGCAGAAGGCTGTCGGCTCCGCATTTTAACAATGCTTTCGTGAGTGTCAGTTTTCTTTACAAAGTCTTTGAAATGCTGCCGTTATTTTGAAACAAACGTACTTTGGCTCAAAATAACGGCAGTTTTTTGTATATTTATAACCGGCTTATAATCAGTTGTTTACACGTTTCTTCCTCTTTTTTATGTAGAAAATACGCGCCGATAGTGGCCCTTTTACCACTTCAAAGCAGCACTTTTACCTTGTAAAAGCACAGCTTTGGCACGCTAAAAGGGCTACTATTACCTTGTAAAAGCGTAACGATGAGTAGGGAAAGCTGTTTTTTGACCTTCACAATGCTTGAAAAGCAAACTTCAGAAAGCTAAAAGACAGCATTCCGAAGTGTTAAAATTCGCTGTGCTTTTTTGACAAAACAGCGAAAAATGGCATGCTTTTTTATCATCGGAATCTATGATTCAAGTTGCGTTTTCAGGCTGATAGCTCGTATCTGGTTTGTTGTGGGCAATTCAATTCATAAGCCTCTTGGTTATATTTGCAAAACTCACTATTTCAAGAAGTTAACAAAATAAATTCCATTTTGTTTGTACGTAAACAAAAAAACATTAACTTTACATTTTCTTAAAACAAGGGTGAACTCCTAACCGCATATCCATAAATTTTTAATTAATATCTTTAACGTTATGAACAATACCGTAAACACCGTGCATACCGTCGTGCCCGCTATCGTCGGGCGCCACCTTGCACCCTGCTTTCTTGCACTCGCGCTGCTGGTTTTCTCACCTGTTGTCGCGCAAGCCGCCGCTGTTTCCAAGCCGCAAAACACGCCACGCACGGCTATGCCTGATAACGGCAAGCGTCAACTGCGTGGAACCGTGACCGATGAAAATGGCGAACCGCTGGTGGGAGTCAGTGTGTTGGCCGACGGTTCGACCCCTTTGACCATCACAGATGTCAACGGCAAATTCAATGTAGCTGTGCCGGCTAATGCCACAAAACTAACTTTTACCTACGTGGGAATGGCTACCCAAAGCGTCAACATCGGGCAACGTTCAAATTTCTTAATCACGATGACCGCGGGCGAACAATCGCTGAAAGACGTGGTGGTAACGGGTTATCAGACCATCTCGCGCGAGCGCACAACGGGTTCGTTCAACGTGGTGACGCCCGAAAAGCTGAAAGGTAAGTTGCAAACCAATATTCTGGCGCGGCTCGAAGGTATGGTGCCGGGCATGATGCAGCAAAACGGCAACCTCTACATACGTGGTATGGCCACGCTTAACGGCGGTGCCAACGCTTACAGACCGCTCTTTGTTGTAGACGGATTGCCTTTCGAGGGAGATATAAACAGCATCAATCCCGCCACCATCAAGTCGATAACCGTGCTGAAAGACGCTGCGGCAGCCTCCATCTATGGTGCACGTGCCGCCAATGGCGTGATTGTGATTAGCACGCTCGACGCCAAGGACGCTTTAAAAACCACCATCAGATATGATGCCAGCGTGAAGTTTACGCCTAAACCCGACATGAGCTATCTGAATCTGATGGACAGTCGCGAACTGGTAGACTTGCGCCAATATGGCTTTAAGTTTAATACCGTAACGCTGGGCATGATACCGCCAAACTACTACTTAGATCCCGTGTCGGAATTGCTTTACAAACATCGCGACGGGCTTATCGATGACAAAGCGCTTAACGAGGGTTTGGATAAATATCGTAACCTTGACAATCGTAAGCAGCTGGAAGATTTCTATACGCAAACCGGTGTGGAGCACCAGCACAACCTTAGTTTGAGTGGAGGAAACGACATCAACCGCTATGTGGTCAGCCTTAATTATGCCGGCAACCGCTATAACGCCCGGTATAATCAGACCGAACGTTTGGGCGCGACCCTGCGCGATAACATCAAACTGACGAGCTGGCTCAATGCTGAGGCTGCGCTCACCATGAACATAAACAACACCAACAGCGACCGAGGCATGGGAACATACGCCAATATGTATAGAAATCAACCCTCGTACACCATGCTGAAAGACGAAAACGGCAACCCGCTGAGCGTGCCAACCTATAAATCGGAATGGGAAATGAACCGCTTGATGGAGATGGGATTGAAAGACGAGCATTACAGCCCCATAACCAATCGCAGCGAAGAACGCTACCAAAGCAATGAAAAATATTACCGACTGATGTTGGGATTGAACGTGAAGCTGATGAAAGGACTGAACTTCGACGTGCGATTCCAAACCGAAAACTCGTCGGATAAGACTACTGAAATCTACAGCGAACGCTCGTATTATGTGCGCAACATGATTAACGACGCTGCCCAATACAACCAAACGACCAAGCGACTCACGCTGAACGTGCCCGAAGGAGCACAGTATGCCGAGAGCCGAGGGGATGCGGACGCCTATACCTTGCGTGCTCAACTGAACTTCAATCGCGACTTTGGCCCTCACAGTATCACCGCCTTGGCAGGTGGCGAAAGGCGCCAAACAAGGAGCACCAACACCTCTATATATTATATGGGCTTTGATGAAAGCACGCTGGCATATAAACCTGTGAACCCGACAGCATTGGTAAACCTGAAGGGAACAGAGTCTTTGGCCGGCAACTTCAGCTGGGCCAGCACGGCTAACAACTGGATAAACGAGATAGAAAACCGATATGTGTCGTTCTATGCCAACGCTGCTTATGCTTTCGACAGTAAGTATAACCTCACGGCCAGCATACGTATCGACCAGTCAAACCTCTTTGGTACCGACCCCCGTTACCAGTATCGACCGCTTTGGTCGGTGGGTGGCGCGTGGCACTTGACGAAAGAGAAATTCATGGCCGGCAAACTTTCATGGCTCAACAACCTCACCCTGCGCCTCACCTATGGTATCGGTGGAAACGTACCACGTGGCACCGGCCCCTACGTTACCATCAAAGCGGCGCAATACAACCCATGGAGCAAAGACTTTGGAGCAGATATTAAGAATCCACCCAACTACACCCTGCGTTGGGAAAAGACCGCGACAACCAACTTTGGTCTTGACTTTGCCGTGCTCAATAATCGCTTGTCGGGAAGCATTGAGGTATATCGCAAGCATTCGACCGACCTTTTGGCACAACGCGATGCTGACCCGACATTGGGCTTCAGACAACTAACACTGAATTATGGCAACATGACTAACAAGGGTGTGGAGCTGACATTGAACAGCGTTAACGTGCAAACACGAAGCCTGAGATGGATAACGGGGGTGAACTTTGGCTATAACAAAAACATGCTTGACGATGTAGAGGACTCTAATCCCAACGTGCACTCGTACACAAGTGGTTTCGCCGCGGTGAAAGGACATCCTCTTGGAGCTATCTTTAGCTTCCGTTATGCCGGACTTTCGTCTACCGATGGCACGCCACGTTATTATGTAGATGGTGGCAGCAAAACTGATTCGAAAGTGAGTAACTTGTCCGATCTCGCGTATTCAGGTACGCGTCATCCCACTTATAGCGGTTCGTTGAGTAACACGATTGCCTATAAAAACTTGGAATTATCGTTCATGTTTATGTTCTATGGAGGCAATGTGCTGCGTGCGGAGCCTGCTCCTTTCCTGTCGGAACCCTCACATCTGAACCCCAGTAAAGAGATGCGAAACATCTGGCGACAGCCCGGCGACGAGAAGAACCCTAACGCCACGCCCGCGTTTACAGGCTATGCGTTAGACCTTACAACGATGGTGCATCCATGGTATGCCGCCGATCGACACGTGTTTAAGGGCGACTATGCTAAGTTGCGCCACCTTTCATTTACCTATCGCGTACCTCAGCAGTTTGCTTCCAAGTGCAAACTGTCGCAGTTGGCCTTTACTCTGCAGGCCCAAAACCTGTTCAGATGGACGGCCAATGATTATGGTATAGACCCCGAAGCACTGGGTACGACGGGTTATGGATGGGGTATGCGTGCCATTCCAACGCCCGCGACATGGACCTTTGGCGTATCGGCCACTTTCTAAATACGTATAACGCCTTATGAAAGTGATTTATAAATCCACCAAAAACGTAAAACAAAGATGAAAACAACATATCACATACTAGCCACGATGGCTTTGGCCACGATGCTATGCGCCTGCGATTCGTATCTCGATATCAAGCCCAAAGGCGAAAGAATACCTGAAACGGTTGCTGATTACAGAAGTATGATTAGTACCCCCACTGTACAGAAAATAGGAGAAACCTATCCGATTTACCTCTCAGATGACTGTTATCTACCCGACGTAGCTATGAATTCGGGTACTCCGGGATTAAATACCATTACGCCATATCTGAAACGTCTTTACACCTTCGATAAGCAAGTGTTTGGCGATGGTGAAGACGATACATTCTGGTTCTCGGCCTATTCGCGCGTCTTTACTAATAATGTGGTGATACGCGAAGTGATGGACGCTACCGAAGGTACCACCGAAGAGAAAAAGGCGATATACGGTGAGGCGCTCGCAAACCGAGCTTTGGAATACTTGTATCTCGTGAACGGCTATGCCAAACACTATAACGAAGCTACGGCAGACACCGATCCGGGTGTGCCCTTGCTGCTTAATGCCGATATATCGCAAACAAATCTTACGCGGGCTAGCGTGAAAAGCGTGTATCAGCAGATACTGACCGACCTTAAACAGGCCGAAAATAAACTGCCGGAAAAGATAAGCACCAATGCTTTTCATGCTTCAAAAGATGCCGCACGCGGACTTCTTGCAAGGGTTTACTTATACATGGGTAACTACGCTGAGGCCCTAAAGGCGGCTAATGAGGTGATAGCGAAACATGATGTTCTGCTCAATCTCACCCAGTATGCCGTGGTAAAACCCAACGGAATGATTGGGCGCACCAACGTACCTGATGCCGATGCCAACCCCGAAAGTATCTTTATTAAGTACGCTCCTTATATTTTTGGAGTTAGTTCAAAGGTGTTTCCTTCAGACAGTTTGCTGAAAATGTACTCTGACATGGATATGCGTAAGTTGCTTTTCATGCCCGATAAATACCGTGGCAACCAACTGACACATCCCATTTGGGCTCCTTTTGTGCGTGCAAATACGGCTGTTAGCACGCCCGAACTGTTCCTCATCGCCGCTGAATGCGAAGCACGCGTGGGCAATTTGGAACGTGCCATGTCGCTGGTGAATAAGTTGCGTGACCATCGTATCAAGACAAACACCCATGTAGTGTTGACAGATAAAGACCAGGTGCTGAGCTTTGTGCTCGAAGAACGTCGTCGAGAGCTGGTCTTCAATGGCTTCACACGCCTCATTGATTTGAAAAGACTTAATTTAGACCCACGTTTCGCAACAACGGTGAAACACGTTGGAGAAACAGAAACATGGGTTTTGCCACCCAACGATGCCAGATACGTGTTGCCTATTCCACAAAGAGTGATGCGCTTTAACGCTAACAGTATGACACAAAACGAAAGATAATTATATGAAAAGACTACCATTGCTCGCGCTTATGCTAAGCATCGCGCTACACGCGGCTGCCGTTGGCATTAGTGCCAGTGGACTTGTGACCGATGAAAGCATTAAGAAACTATACTTGTTTGTCGTACATGACGAACGCTATGGCTATGTGCAACCGCTCGATTCGATTGAAGTAACCAACGGGAAGTTTGCCTTTCGCAATGACACAATTACGACACGCCTCTTCTTCCTTTCTCCCGTGTTCAATCCGAACGAAATGGAGAACTGTTTTGAACAAGGTACATACCTGTTTATGGCTAACGGCAATAACCGGTTGGTAGTATCAAGAAATGCGAAAGGGGCTATACTGGTAGACAATTCCTCTGTGAAACTCAATGCCGAATATGCCATATTCAAGCACCAGAAAGACAGTGCGGGTGACAAACAAACGCTCGATTCGCTCGACCAACTGTTCTATGCGGCGCGTGATCGTAACGATCAGCGTGAGATGCAGCGGCTAAAAACCAGTACGGCATCTATCTATGACCATGCTTACAAGCAGTTGCGAAAATGGTTGGATAAAGAGATTGAGCGCTGTCAAGGCACTCCCTTTGGTCTATACCTCTATTATACATACAGCTTGCAGCATACCAATATTACCAACCACACAGACTTGGAAAAGGCAAAGCAGATGGTTGAGAAAGCTGATGCCGAAGCAAGACAAACGTGGTATTACACATTGGCAACGCAAAAGCTTGATGCGCTGAAGTTGACAATTGTGGGGCAAACGGCACCTCCGATAGCGGGTGAAGACAAGGAGGGTAAGGCTTTTAGCCTATCTGACTTGAAAGGGAAGTATGTGTTGGTAGATTTCTGGAGCTCGTCTTGTACTTGGTGCAGGAAAGAAACTCCCGTCTTGCTCAAAACATATAATGCTTTCAAAGATAAGAACTTTACCATCTTGGGCGTGTCTACCGACTTAAAGAAAACCGAATGGCTGAAAGCGATCAAAGAAGATGGGGCTATATGGAATCATCTTTTGCTTAAAGGTGATGCGCGTAAACAAGTAATGGCAGACTATTCTATCGTGAGTATTCCGCAAATATTACTGGTTTCGCCCGATGGAATCATCATCGCCAAGGATTTGCGAGGCAATAAAATCTATGAAACCGTTGAAAAAGCGGTGATGAAATAAACCCATAAGAAAAGACCATTTCAAAACTCGTTTGGAGTAAAGAAATGGTCTTTTCTTTTATGAAAAACGCTACTTACAGATTAAAAGTTGTCAAACTATACATTTATATTTTGACACACAACATTGTGATATTGCTGTTTTTATGATTCTCAACGGCTGATTTGAGATTAAATTTTTGCTTGTTACCCGATTGTTTTCAGTTTGTCTTTGAATGTCTTGTTATGTTATCCCAAAACCGTATATAAATATTCGGTTTTTAATCATAAATTGATGATTTTGTAACTTTTTTATGGTAAAAATAAAGAAATATGAAAAAATAATTGGAACTTATGTTTATAATTGTTACTTTTGCGCCATGCGGGAGTCGTCAAGATATAGAGATGATTTATGTCGTTATACGATCTAATAACGCATAGAAGGAGAGATTTTTGTATTATATATTTATTTATTAACGAGAGAGATTTTATGGAAAAGAGACTAAGTATGTTTCTCGCCTGCTTATTCCTAAGTTTAGGAATGGCATTGGCTCAAACTCAGATTTCCGGAACGGTTGTTTCTCAAGAAGACGGTGAACCTATTGTGGGCGCATCTATTCTTGTTGTCGGAACTAAGATGGGTGCCGTTTCTGATGTAGAAGATAAGTTTAAATTAACTTTATCTGAAGGACACAATCAGATTCGTGTGCAGTATGTTGGTATGAAGACTAAAGTTGTTACGGCCAAGAACGGCATGCACGTGGTGCTCGAAAGCGATTCGAAGACTATTGACGAAGTTATCGTTACGGGCTATGGGGTTGTTAAGAGGAGTGCTTTCACCGGTAGCGCAACAACCATTGATGGTAAATTGATTTCTAACAAGACGGATGCCAATCCAATCAAGGCATTGGAGGGTAGCGTTCCCGGTTTGCAGTTGAATGTTTCTTCGGGTCAGCCTGGTGCTCCTGCCACCATCTTTATTCGTGGTCGAAATTCTCTGAACTCCAGTACGCAACCTTTGTATGTTGTTGATGGAGTTCCTTATAGCTCTGATGCAGTGGGTATTCGCTCCAGAGAGGGTCAGGAAGTAAGTCCTTTGGCGAGTTTGAACCCTAACGACATTGAGAGCATTAACGTATTGAAAGACGCTACTGCTACCTCTATCTATGGTGCGCGTGCGGCCAACGGTGTGATTGTTATCACAACCAAGCATGGTGGTTCTAGTAAGACAAAGGTTAGTTTTAGTGCCCGTGTGGGTGTTGAGATGATGCCGGCTTACAAGCATTTCAACTATGGCAACGTATCGGCCAGCCAATACCAGGAACTGATTAGCGAAGGCTTCAAAAACTCTATTGCTAAGAATGGAGACAATAGTCCAAGTAAGTATTATTTTGACACCTATATAGGTGGTGATATAAACGATCCGGCCAAACAGGCTGCATTCTTTAATGATGTGCTTTATGATTCAAAGATGAATGCCGGCAACAACACAAAGTGGATTGATGAAGTGACCCGTAATGGTCTTACCCAGAATTATAATTTAACGATTCAGGGTGGTGCTCCTGATGTTCGTGCACCTAAGTATTATCTTTCTGCCGACTATTTCAATGATAAAGCCATTGTCATCGGTAAGGATATGAAGCGTTATTCATTCCGTCTGAACCTTGAACAGGCACCTTCAAGGGTCGTGAAGTGGGGCTTGAATACCAGTGTTACCTATTCTGAGACGAACATGGGTGCCGGTGGTGGTTACTTCTCAGACCCCATCACACAGGCTTTGATGCTCTCTCCATGGGAACCGGTCTATAATGCTGACGGCACTTGGAATATGGCAACCAGTACAACCTATAATCCCGTAGCAGAGCGTAGTAAATATGGCGACCAGAGTTTGGCCAAGCAATATCGCATTCTGGTTTCACCTTATGTACAGATTAATTTCACACCCGATTTGTTCTGGATGACACGTGGTGGTGCTGATATCATGCTGGTCGACGAGTTTGGCTACTGGTCTTTCCTGCAACCACAGGGTGCTGATATGCATGGTCACGGCGAGGACGCCAATACAACTCGTACACTGATGTCACTCACCCATACATTAAATTATCAGAAGACTTTCAACGAAGTTCACAATGTCAATTTCATGTTGGGACAGGAAACTCAGTATACTTATTATAAGCGTGCTTACCTTGCCGGCTCCAACTATCCTACTATGGATAAGCCACAGGTGTCAAACGCTTCTGTTCCTGGATCTGCCGCGACAGAGGTACGTCGTATTGCTCTTGCTTCTTTCTTCGCGAACGCGGAATACAACTATGTTAACAAGTACTATGCAAGTGCCAGTCTCCGTTTCGATGGCTCCAGCCGTTTTGGTAACAACAACCGTTGGGGAACTTTCTATTCCTTGGGTGCCAAATACCGTATTTCAGAAGAAAACTTCATGGCCAACACACGTGAGTGGCTCGATAACCTGACTTTCCGTATTTCTTATGGTACCTCTGGTAATTCAGAGGTGGGTGCTTCATGGTATGCTTCACGCGACCTCTATGGTTTCGGTTACAATTATAACGCTATTCCAGGCTCACTGCATGAGCAGTTTGGTAATGCAGACTTGAAATGGGAACGCACCGGTAAGTTCAATATCGGTCTTGATTTTAACTTCCTCAAGCGTTTCTCTTTCAGTTTCGACTATTACAATCACCGCACGTCCGACATGGTGTTTGCCGTTCCTACCTCATTTATAACTGGTTTGGACGAATATTATAAGAATGTGGGTGAATTGCAGAATAGAGGTTTTGAAATGACATTCGGTGCTTCTATCTTCAATACGAATGATTTGAAATGGGATGCTAGTCTCACCGTTTCTCATAATAAGAATAAGGTGATTAAGCTGAGTACCGATCAGCCTATTGAGGGTACTTATCAAATTACGGAAGCAGGTCGTCCTATCTATCAGTTTAAGATGAAAGAATACGCCGGTGTAGATCCTAAGACCGGTGAGGCACAATGGTATTTGAATGACACAGGTAATGAATTGACGAAGAATTACAATAAGGCAGCCAAGCGTTACGTGGGCGACGCTAATCCTAAGTTGGAAGGAGGTTTGAATAGTAACTTGACATGGAAAGATTTGGATTTCAGTTTCCAGTTTACTTATTCTTTTGGACGTAAGATTTATGGGAACAACCTCCGTTACGACGAACAGACCGGAAGCTCTTTCGGTAAGAATTTCTCGCCGTATGTCTATAAGAATCGTTGGCAAAAGGAAGGTGACGTGACCGACGTGCCTGCTATCCAGTCCGATGATCTTTTTAAAGGTTCAAGTGCCAACAAGGCTTCCAGCCGCTATCTGATGAATGGCGACTATGTGAAGTTGCGCAACATTACGCTGGGTTACACTTTACCACGATCGCTCACCGAAAAGGTGTTTATCAGTAGACTCAGAGTTTATATTTCCGCAGATAACTTTTACACATGGGGCAGTTCTAAATACCGTGGATTCGATCCTTCCGGTATCGATGCCAACGGTGTTCAGTGGTGGAACTTCCCAAACCCACGTAATGTAGTGTTTGGTGTCAATGTTAATTTCTAATCATAAAAGTAGATAACAATGAAAAGTTACAAGATATTTGCAATCGGCGTAGTAATGTTACTGGGAATGGCTTCCTGTGATAATTATTTCGATTTAGCCCTTGACCAAAACAAGGAAACAAAAGATGCCTTTATTGATGTTCAGGATGTAAAAAATGGCATGATAGGTGCTTACTATTCCTTAGGCACATATCGGTTTTTGGGTATGAACGTTCCGGCGATTGGTGATATGGCTTCTGACTTGGCAGTAGCCAGTGCATCGAGTGGTCACTATGTCAACATTAACCAGTACACAATTTCTGACACGCAGCAAGAATTAGAACAAGTATGGGAATATGGCTATAAGGTTGTAGACGCCTGTACCCGCACGATCAAGGGCGCTCAAGACGTACTATCAAGAGGTAAGGATTTAAAGATGTCGGCAGACGACTCAACCAAGGTCAGGTCTTATATTTCACAGTGCTATGCGCTTCGAGCTTTATCTACATTCGTGTTGACCAACCTCTATGGCTTACCTTATCAAGCAGGAACGGATAACGCCCAGTTAGGCATAAGTCTTTTAGATAAGAACCCGTTGGAACCATTTGTCAAAACCAAGCGTTTTTCCGTAAAGGAGTGCTATGATCAAGTCTTGAGTGATATTAAACAAGCTGAAGAATATTATGAAGGTACGGGCGAGATGAATGGATCTCCTCAATTCTATTTCAATGATGCGGCTATCGCGGCCTTGAAGGCTCGTGTGGAACTCTTTATGGGTAAGTACGAAAATGCTGCGGCTGATGCGCAAAAAGCCATTGACCTTCGCAATAGTGGTGACGTGTCGAACGAGAGTTATGTAAAAATGTGGAGCTCTATCGCCATCACTGATGAGGATATATTTACGATATCAAAGTCAGATAATGACAATCTCTCTGCCAATGCGCTCAATACATTGTATGGCTCTTATAAAGGAACCTTGTCTAACGTATTGAAGGCAAAGTTTGGTAAGAACGACATACGTGCTCAAGTGTTGAGAGTTACTGCTTATAAGTTTCAAGGAACGTCTACTTCACAGGCTGTCAGCAATATTCCGATTTTCAGAAAATCAGAGATGTATCTGATTATCGCAGAATGTCAAGCTCGTCTGAATCAGCAAGAGAAAGCAAGAGAGGCTTTGCTTTATACGGCTAAACGTAACACAGACATCGCGACGGTCGACAATTTGCCTCAAGATACATCGGAATTGCTCGACTTTATCTTTGAAGAACGTGCTCGTGAATTGTATCAAGAAGGTCATCGCTGGTTCGATGCACGCCGTATGGGACGCACGCTGGATGTCAAGAATGGTGGATTTAAGAACTTTGATGTGGCCAAGTTCGTTTTCCCAATTCCTGCTGCCGAAGTTAATGCCGGTTTTGGTATTATTCAGACTACAGGCTGGGAAGATAATCTTCCTAAATAAATTGTAAGGGATATGGGCATGTCAATAACTTGTTGGCATGCCCATTGGCTATATTTTTATTATTTATTGATGTGGGAGGAGAATAATGGGAAACATATATCTATGTAGGATTATTGCTTAAAGGAAACATTTTTAACAAATGAAGTTAATTCTTTTATAGATTAGCTTTAAATTCTCTCTCTATTTCAAGGAAGCCAGCTGTGAAGCAGGCTTCCTTTTTTGATGATGGCCTATCAATACCTCTCTCGTTTAACTCAAATCGGTCATTAGAAAAATGTTTTTACAGAGAGTTATGGATAATTCATGGCAAACTTGGTTGTGTGTCCGCTATTCTCTGGCGATTGTTTGGGTTCTGTCACGCCTCTGATAAGTAGGAGTCTTATCCAAAACGCACAGTAACGAATGACCGGACAAGCTATCATCGAATTGCATTTGAGTCGTTACCAAGAGATTACCGCTGCGTGGTAATGTGATTACCAGCCGTGTGGTAATGATCTTACCGCTGCGTGGTAATCGTATTACCACGCAGCGGTAATATCCCGGTAATCGCCCAACTGATTTGTGATTGCTGCTTTTCAATGACTCTCTGTGTAGTGTACTGGAATTAGTTGACAGCTTTTGTTGTTAAACACTTCTTATGTT
>CAUURC010000034.1:0-28221 GCA_963547405.1 uncultured Prevotella sp. | reverse complement strand
TATGTTCTGCCCTTACTGCATACTGCTTTTTTGAGAATAAGCCGGAGGTACTGCCTGTATATGTAGAAAAATCAAGGCAGTTAGAACTATTCGCATACTAAACTTATCCCGAACTGGCGTATGCTTTAGTTTCAACTGACCGGTAGAAATATAACTATCAAATACTTTTTGCAATCTCATCAAGCAAAATGCAAACGAAGGTGGGATTACCGCTGCATGGTAATAGGATTACCGCTGCATGGTAATAGGATTACCGCTATGTGGTAATGACCTTACCATGGGGCTGGTAATAATCTTACCACTGCGTGGTAATCCTATTACCAAAATGCGGTAACATTTTGGTAATTGTCCAACAGGCTTGTGATTGTAGTGTACTGGAATTAGTTGACAGCTTTTGTTGTTAAATACTTCTTATGTTGACAATCTTCATCCTTATGTTAGATAGAGGTTGTCAGTGTTTTCTCTTAAGCGTAGTTTGGGTTGACAGCTGTCATCCAATTGCAAATTGTAGTGTACTGGAGTTAGTTGACAACTTTGACTCTTAATTTAATTCTACTTTGACAAGATTATTTGCTAAGTTCAAATATGCTTGTCACAGGCTCATACTAAGTATACTTGCAAAAAATAGGGGGTAAACACTTTCCATTGGTGTTTACCCCCTATCCATTATAATTATAAGATGTAAGCAATTACATCAAAGAAGCCATGTCAATCCATTCGTAAACGCCCGAGCAAACACCGAAAGCAACAATGCCTGCTACACACAGGGCCAAAGCCAACTTAGTGTTTAGACTACTTGTGAAAGTTGGTAATGGATTGTCATTGCGCTTGATGTACATAGCCTTCACGATGAGCAGATAGTAGTAAAGACTGATTACCGTATTGATCAAGGCGATGAATACTACTCCGTAGGCCAAAGCGCCGCTGGTTGCTGTCACGTCAGCACCCTTTACAGCTGCCATAAACACGAAGAACTTGGAGAACATGCCCGCAAAAGGAGGAATACCACCCAAAGAAAACAACGCCAACGTCATTAAGAAAGCCAGACGTGGATTGGTCTTATAAAGGGCATTGTAGCTATTCATGTTAACAGTACCGTTATTGTGCTCTTCGACTGCGCTGATGATAGAGAATACCGCCATATTGGCTACGACATAAATCAGCACGTAGAAAGACAACGCTGTAACACTCATGGCACTATTACCTACGACAGCCAACATGATATAACCGGCCTGTGAGATAGAACTGAAGGCCATGAAACGCTTCAAATCGGTCTGACGGATGGCAAAAAGGTTGGCTATTGTAATGGAAAGCACGATAACAATATAAAGCAAATATTGCCAATACTCTACCATTGGAGCAAACACCTTCATGAGAATCGCACACAGCGTGAAAGCTGCTGCACCCTTAGAAACGACCGACAGGTACCCTGTAACGGTAGTAGGAGCACCTTGATATGAGTCGGCAGTCCAAAAATGGAATGGTACCAAAGATATCTTAAAGCCAAGACCGCTGAAAAAGAATACCAAGCCCATGATGGTCAATGGGCTTACTGTAATCTTAGCAGCCGCGTCATCAAAGTAGAGCGTTCCTACCGCGCCATAAAGGAAAGAAATACCAAAGAGCATGACACCGCTTGAGAATGTTGCGGTGAGAATGAACTTGGCACCTGCTTCGGCTGAATTGTGGCGATACTTGTCAAACGCAACCAAACAAGCCATCGGTACGGAAGCCATTTCAAGGCCGAGGAAAAACAAGAGGAAGTGATTGGCACTAACCATCATGTTCATACCCAGAAGCGTAGAGAAGACTAACATATAGAACTCACCCTCTTTGAAAGCTGTGTCCTCACGCGAAAGCCACTCCTTGGCCTGAATGAGAACTATCAGAGTTCCAAGTGCTAAAATAGACTTGATGACACCAATAGAAGGACCTGTAATATACATACCACCGAATGCTGTTGCCGCTTCGGTAGTTCCAAGATTGACTGCAATATGAGCTAACATCAATACGCACATCAATGGATTGAACCATTTGCGAAGCGTATTCTTTGCGCTGCAAAAGTCTGCAATAAAGGCTATGACCAAAAGTAACGTTAAAGTCACCTCGGGTACCATATTAAGAAATTGACTGTAATCTATATTCATAATTCTAAATAGCTATTAAAAGTATATTACAAACCTGCAACTACTGTAAAATGACCGATGTGCTTGATAACTGGTCCTACGGCACCATTGATTACTTCGTCGGCCCACAGCGGGAACATACCGAGACCTGCCACACAGGCGATAAGACCTATCACGGCAACTCGCTCATCCCAAGTAGCGTCGTGTAATTTATAGAACTCTTGATTAGGTATCTTCTGGAAAAGAATCTTACCCACAACACGGAGAATATAAACGGCAGTGATGACAATAGAGGTACAAGCAATGATTGTGCAGGCGCGATGAAAAAGGTCTGCGTTTTGGAATGAACCTACAAAAATAGTCATTTCCGCAACGAACCCGGAGAAGCCTGGTAAACCAAGGTTGGCCAAACCTGCTACTACATAACCTACAGAAAGGAAAGGAACCACCTTCATCAAACCACCCAGATAGCGCACGTCACGTGTTCCGGCACGATGATAAATCATACCGATGACCGCAAAGAAGAGGGCTGTCATCAAACCATGTGAGAGCATCTGAAGAACAGCGCCCGTGATGGCAGTTTGTGTCATCATCAACAATGCGAAGAGCACCATGCCACAGTGAGAAACGGAAGAATATGCGTTGATATACTTCAAGTCGGTCTGTACACAAGCAGAGAGTGCTCCATAAACTACAGAAATCGTTGTCAACACAAGGAATACAGGTGCCCATGCGTCAAGCGCACCCGGCAACAAGTACATAGCGATGCGGAAACAACCATAACCACCAAGTTTCATCAGCACACCGGCGTGTAACATAGACACGGCTGTTGGAGCCGAAGCATGACCATCAGGTGACCACGTGTGGAATGGGAACAAAGCACCAAGAATACCAAAACCGATAAACAGGAAGGGGAAAAATACCTTCTGCACTTCAACAGGTATGTTAGCCATTGCTGCTATTTCATTGATATTCATGGTTGTAGCTCCACTAAAATAATAGATACCCAATATACCGATAACCAACAAAGCCGAACCACCCATCAACATCAAGGTAAGTTTCATGGCAGCATACTCCTTTGGACCAGTTCCCCAAACACCAATCAACAGATACATCGGGATAAGGGCAACCTCATAGAACATGAACATGGTGAAGAGGTCTACTGAGATGAAGAACCCAAACACACCTGAACTCAATAAAACAAACCAAAGGAAGTATTCCTTCTTCATCGGTTCCATCTGCCAAGAGGCAAAAGTTCCGGTAAAGACAATGATTGCAGAAAGCAATATCATGACAACAGAGATTCCGTCAACCCCAATGGCATACTCTATGTTAAGAGCCTTAAACCAAGGAGTACTGTAAGTGAACAGCATAGGGTATTGATCGGCGGGCATTGTCTCACGCATTTCCAAAAACGCGAATACCAAATAGATAGATAAGCCGAGAAGAGCCGCGGATCCGGTGACCATGACGCCGCGCACTTGGTTGTCATTTTTACTCAACCAAAGGCCAATCAACATCAAGACCGGAATTACTACGAATAAAGTTAATATATTCATCTTATTATTGATTCTATAAATTATGAGACATTTACAAGGCTATGGCCAACAAAACCAATGTAAGCGCTACAGTTCCTGTCAAGAACCATACGACATAAGAGCGTACATCGCCACTTTGCCAAGGACGAATTGTCTCGCCTGCTTCCTGAGTTCCCCAAGCCATGAAGTTGAACGTGCCATCAATGACACGACGGTCGAACCATGCAATAGGCTTTGAGAACAAAGCAAACACTATCTTATGTGTAAAGAACTGCCATACGTCATCAATATAGAAGCGGTTAAGTGCGGCTTTATGAAGACGAGGCATTTTGCGCTGAAGCATATCAGGCACAGGATTGGTTCCCTTAGCATACATCCAAGTGGCCAAACCAAAACCGATAAATGCAACACAAAGACTCATCCAAGCTGTTGGGCCGAAATGAAGACTTTGAAGAGCTGTGTCTTCTGCATGACCATCAGCACTTACAAAATGACCGAATGGAATCCAGCCTGCAAAGCAAGAGATAACAGCAAGGAAAACGAGTGGTCCCCACATAATGAAAGGAACTTCCGCTGGTTTGCGACGATTTTCCGGATCAGCTTCATAATAAGAATTTCCCCAGAAGATGACATAGTATAGACGGAACATGTAGAATGCTGTCATACCGGAAACCAATGTCATAAAGTAACCCATAAACGGAGAGTAATGGAAACAAGCATCTACAATTTCATCTTTAGAGAAGAAGCCTGCCAATGGGAAGAAACCGCTGATAGCGATTGTTCCTATCAAAAAGCAGATATTGGTAATCGGCATATACTTGTGCAAACCTCCCATATATTCCTTAAAGTTGCTACCTATAATCACGATAATGGCACCAGAGCAAAGGAATAACAACGCTTTAAACATAGCATGTGTAAAAAGATGGAACATACTGGCCATATAGCCAACGCCACCCTCCCCTTCTACTGCTGTACAAACTCCCAAAGCCACAAGCATGTAAGCAATCTGAGAGATTGTCGAAAATGCAAGACCACGCTTGATATCACGCTGGCAGCAAGCTACTGCGGCAGCATAGAAAGCTGTAAATGCAGCAATATAAGCTACCCAATGCAACATGTTAGGTGCGTATTCTACCCAAATCGGGAACAAACTGGCTACCTGATAAACACCAGCAACAACCATCGTTGCAGCATGAATCAATGCGCTGACAGGCGTCGGTCCCTCCATGGCATCAGGCAACCAAATGTGCAATGGGAACATCGCACTCTTACCTGCACCACCAATGAACATAAGGAACAATGCCATAGGCAACACCCATGCTGCACCCGCCAAACTAGACTGCAACTCCGGTGTAGCAGACAAATCGTAATTGAATGTTCCAACATAGAAACTGTAGAACAGAATACCGATAAGGAAGAATAAATCGGCAAAACGTGTAACGATGAATGCTTTCTTAGAAGCATGCACTGCAGCATGCTTGGGATAGTAGAAGCCAATAAGAAGATAAGAACAAACACCTACAAGTTCCCAAAATAGATACATTTGGAAGATGTTTGTTGCAACAACCAATCCCAACATACTCATGGTAAAGAGAGAAAGGTATGCATAAAAGCGCTGAAAACCAGGCTCATACTCTTCTTTCTTATAGTTTTCATCACGTTCAGCCATATAACCGAACGAATAAATATGAACCATAAAGCTCACAGTAGTAATTACTATCAACATCATCACGCTGATAGGAGTAAGCCTAAAGCCAATATTGAAAGTAAGCAACTCGGTAAACTTCAACCAAGTTAGGTTAAATACGGTAACCGTCGGGTATAGTCCTGTAGCAGCATCCCTGCCTATAGCAAAGAAATATTCGTATGCCGTAAACACAGACATTGCAAATACGCTACCTATAACCAATGTGCCAATAAGGCCAGCTACCGGTTTTTTCATCTTCATTCCCGCAAGTCCAATCAGCAAAAAGCTCAAAAACGGGAGAAGAAGTATCAAAAATGCATAACTGTATTCCATTGTTTTTATAATTTCATGTTTTCGATACTGTTCACCTGGTCACTATGGAAGTTACGGTAAACATTGATGATGATAGCTATGGCAACAGCTGTCTCTGCAGCCGCTACCCCCATAGAAAACAGTGTAAAGAAGAAACCTTCCAACTGTTCCGGGAAAAGAATTCGATTGAAAATTGCAAAATTTAAATCGGCAGAATTCAATACCAATTCAATAGAGATCAGCATTGCGATTAAATTACGACGGGTAACAAAACCAAATACACCGATGAAAAACAATAGTGAGCTGAGCACTAAATAGCATTCTACTGGAATATTCATTTCTCTTCCTCCTTTCTTGCCATCATGATACCACCGACAATACAAGCTAACAGAAATAGAGAAATAAACTCAAAAGGAAGTACGTACTCGAACTTCTCAGAGCCGACAAGGGCTTTTCCAATCTGCTCCATCGGAACTTCCATACTATCTGTATTGATTGCGGCATTGATAAACTGATTCTTCAATAAAACTGCAACAACAGTAACAAGGCCTACCAAGGTTGCCAAAGCACCGCCAATTACGCGGTTGCCTTTCACTCGTTCAACAAGGCCTTGGAGCGTACGCTTAGATACAAGTTGAATTGCAAAAATATACAACATGGTTATACCGCCGGCATAAATAGATATCTGCGCGGCCCCCAAGAATGTATAATCCAACAGGAAATAAATTCCTGCAATCCCAAAGAGGACAAAGAGCAAGAATGTTGCTGCCCGCATAATCCTTTTGGTCGTTACGCACATCACAGCTGAACCAAGAATGACTACAGCCAAGATGCAAAACATAATAATATTTGCCATAATCTATTACTTGGTTTTTGTGTTAAACTTACCAATCGTCAATGGCGCTCCACCTTCAATAAGATTGGGCAGTGAACCACCTTGATATACTTCCTTATCCAAATGCAGAATCAACTTATTACGATCAAACACCGCATTTTCAAAATCATTCGTAAATTCAATGGCGTCAAAGTTGCAAGAGTTCACACAAAGCTGGCAGAACATGCAATCTCCCAAATCGTACTGATAATCATCAAGCACCTTCTTTTTACGCCCTGTCTCTGGATTTTCTTCCATATGAGCCGTAATCTTGATTGTATCAGTTGGACAGGCTTTCTCACACATCGTGCAAGATGTGCATTTATAGCTACCATCTTCATTACGCTTAAAGACAAGGCGACCACGATGGCGCTTGGCTACATGCAATGTCGTCTTGCGGTTTTCAGGATACTGTTCTGTAGACTTTGGTGTGAAATACTCCTTCATGGTAACCTTTAAACCGGTACCAAGCGTTTTCAAAGCAGCTCCTATTTCGCCGAAATATGATTTATTATTTTCCATTTCCTTAATTAAATATATTAAAGAGTTAGATGAGCGCAACCCAAACGGTTGTCAGAACCAAAACGAGTAGCATCAAAGGCATTAGGTACTTCCACTCAAGTTTCAATATCTGGTCGATACGCAAACGAGGGAATGTCCAACGCACCCACATCAGAATCCAAACAACCAAAAAGGACTTACCCAAGAACCAAAAGATTCCCGGAATTAGATTCATCAGCTGGTCAAATGCTTCTAACCCTATATTCACAGGAGCCCAACCACCGAGGAATACGGCGGATGCCAAACCGGAGATAACAAAGAGATTAAGATATTCAGCCAAATAGTAGAAGCCAAAGCCCATACCGGAATATTCCGTATGATAGCCGGCGGTCAACTCACTCTCTGCCTCCGCTAAATCGAATGGTCCGCGGTTGGCTTCAGCATTTCCTGAAACGAGAAATACGAGGAAAGCAATAATTGCTGTAGGGCTTTGGAAAATAAGCCATTTCCATGGACCGGTCTGGGCTTCGACAATACCACTCATCTGCATTGTACCAGTCAAAATAACAGCACAAATAAGACAAAGTCCCAATGACATCTCATAAGAAATCATCTGAACAGCACCACGCATAGCGCTCACCACTGAATATTTATTATTACTACCCCAACCTGCCATAAAGATACCAACAACACCAATAGAGCTGATAGCCGTAATCATGAAGATACCAACATTAAAGTCGAGAACACTCATGCCTTTATTCCAAGGAAGGAAAGAGAAAGTTCCTACAGAAGCAATAATAACAAGGAAAGGTGCTATATAATAAAGCAAAAGATCGGCTTTATCAATGGCAAAAATCTCCTTTATCAACATTTTCAATACATCGGCAAATACCTGAAAAATACCCCAGGGACCTACTCGCATAGGACCGATACGGCATTGAAAATAAGCACAAACCTTACGTTCCATAAAGATGAGTACAATGGCCAGCAAAGCATAACCAACCAAAATGCCCAATCCTACAAGAACACATTCAATCAATATTGTCCAAAAGTCTCCCAAGCCAATCGTCTGACGCAAAAGCTGATCGACAAATGAAGTTACTATACTAAAATCAAACATATGCTATTTCGTTTATTTGTAATCATTAATTTTAGTATTACCTATCAAGATCCGGGATTACAAAATCTATTGTAGCTCCTGCTGTGACCAAGTCTGCCACCTTCTGTCCGCACAGCATCTTGTCGAAAGCACCGGTCAGCGTAAGTCCCATCGGACGCATCTTCAGACGATAAGGACTCTTGTCGCCACGGCTATCCAAATAGACACCAAACTCACCCGCGCCACCTTCAACCGAGAAGTACCACTGTCCTTCAGGAACCTTTATGATAGGTTTCTGCTTAATGTAGAATTCTCCTTCAGGAATATTGTCTATCAGCTGCTCGATAATATCCAAGCTCTGATAGAGTTCATTGATATGAACCATATAGCGAGCCATGGCATCAGCCCCGTCAAGTGTGATCTCTTTAAAATTCACTTGATTATAGCAGGCATACGGATGATTCTTGCGCACATCATTATGCCAGCCCGCAGCTCTTCCGGCCGGACCAGTCAAAGCGTAGTTAATACTATCTTCAAGTCCCATAGGACCTACCCCCTCAAAACGATTATGAGTAATCACATTATCGCCAAATACATCCATGTACTCCTGAATCACAGGACGGAGGTATTTGCAAAGGGTTTTGGTATTTGTAACGAAGTTCGGATCGATATCATCCTGCAAGCCACCTATTCTATAATAGTTCTGAATCAGTCGCCCGCCGGTTGTTTCCTCCATCACGTTCAGTACATGTTCACGGTCACGCATACAATAAAGGAATGCCGTGAGGGCACCCATATCCTGCGCAGCTGTACCTAAGTAAAGCAAGTGATTGTCAATACGCTGCAGTTCATCCATAATCGTACGGATGTATTGGATTCGTTCTGACAATTCAACTCCCATAGCCTCCTCGATTACACCAACAAGAGCATGGCGATGCATCATTGCACAAAGGTAATTCAGACGATCGGTCATCGCCAACGTCTGTGGGTAGGTCATGCTTTCCATCATCTTCTCCATACCTCGGTGGATATAACCAAGATGCGGATAGATATACTTAACGGTCTCGCCGTCCAGCACGGCTTGCAAACGCAAGACACCATGCATACTGGGGTGGTTAGGACCGAAGTTCACTACGAAATCATCTTCGTCAAACAAACGATGCCGCGTAGCGACAAGACTACCGTTCTTATCAAGATTCCATTCTGTCGTGAAGTCGCTTTCAGGCTCATCGGTCATCGGGAAACGATTTGCTTCCGGACTCATATCGAAGTCTTTCCGCAAAGGGTAGCCCACGAAATCATTACGCATAAACAAACGACGCATATCCGGATGACCCAAGAACTTGATTCCCAGGAAATCAAAGACTTCACGCTCCAGCAAATTGGCTGCGTTCCAAAGCTTCAGCACGGAAGGTATCACATAGTCCTCTCCTACCTGCTTTGCAATGATTTTCGTCGAGCAACGTCCATGAGTATGCGTATTTTCCAAAATATAGATACATCCCAACCCTTCTTCACCGAAGTCTTCACCTATGATGGTAACAAGGTAATCAAAATGCTTCTCGCTTTTCAACTTTGCCATTTCACCGGCAAAATTATCAAAATTGAGTTCTATGTTATTTAGTTTCATATTCTATCACCTTATTATATTAGTCCTCTAATCCTTTTTTAGGATCAAAACCAGAAGGCACATCCGTCACGATAATCGGCTCACGATGTCCCAGCTTCTGCTTATCAGAGAGATTCTCATTTGAAAGGCCATGTAGTCCGCCTTTATCCATGGAACGTTCACGTTCTTCAGCGCTCATCTTGTGGTTGGCACCACCAAAGAACTTTTCTACTTTCACTTTGCGCTGTAGCTGCATCATGCCATAGAGAATTGCCTCTGGACGTGGCGGGCAACCGGGAATATATACGTCCACAGGTACCAACTCATCAATACCACGCACAACATTGTAGCTCTTCTTAAAGGGGCCGCCACTGATAGTACAGCCACCCACAGCCACTACGTACTTAGGCTCAGCGATCTCATCATACAAACGCTTGAACACCGGCCCCATCTTATTGGTAATCGTACCGGCACACATAATCAAGTCGGCCTGACGCGGAGAGTTACGGGTCACCTCAAAGCCGAAGCGTGAGAAATCGTAACGCGCACAACCCACAGACATGAACTCGATACCGCAACATGACGTTCCAAATGTCAACGACCACAACGAATTGCTGCGTCCCCAGTTGATTGCCTGATCTAACGAACCCACAATCACGTTGGCACCGCCTTCATTCAATTGCCGGGTCATTTCTTCCAGCGTATCATTATCCTTAAACTCTTCGTAAGGAATACTTTTGATTTTCGGTTTTCTTACTTCCATTCCAAAGCTCCTTTCCGCCAAGCATAAGCCAAGCCAAATACCAATACCAACAGAAAGAATCCGATGCTCACCAAAGCAAGGGAACCAAACTGCTTGACAACAACCGCCCAAGGGTAAAGCAGAACGGTCTCGATGTCAAATATCAGGAAAAGGATTGCAAAGAGATAATAACCTACGTGCATGGGCAGCCAACTGCTCCCACGAGTAGGAATACCACACTCAAAGGGTTCTCCTTTCACCGGATTGTAAGAACGAGGACCAATCAGCTTAGCGATGACGTAAGCGCCAACCACCAAGACAATAGCCGTCAACAAAACGGTAATAAATAAAGTAAAGTACATAAAATATAACGTTATTAATGATAAGCTAACCCTGCGGCAGAGGCCAATCTGCCAATTAGCGGTGCAAAGATAGACATATTTTTGGTATTATTACGCTATTTAACCAAAAAATTGCCATCTGCAGATTACAAAAACAAAATATTGTGTTTTTAGCAAATCATGAAAAATGTATACTAATAAAAACAGTTTTTCCAAACTTGGAATAGCCGAAATTACAAGAACTCAAATCGGTTAGAATATGACTTTGCAAAGAAAGATTTACAATTCATCCCAAACTTGCCTATATTCCCACAATTCTATGATAGATAGATTGGGGGGATTACCAAGCCTATCATAAGCATAAGCCCTACACAAAAGCACTGCAAATAATGTTTTGACAAATTATCGAACATTTTTGTGAATAATCAACGATTACATTTTGGTAATTACTCAACAACTTTGTGATTGTGTAGCTTCATTGTTCTTTAATAAACAGATTTGGGTTACAAGATTCTATTTAAACAGATTGTAATCATCATTCTCCAACAGCATTTTTATCGTATAAGTTGGATGAGAAGCCATAAACCTGTCAACAGAAGCAACAAATGGAGAGGAGAAGATCTTTCTATGCATCAATCTATTTGTAACCCACATCATCTTTCCCATATGCAAATCATGCTCCCTTTGTGAACGTTTACCCAGGTTCTCCAATGGATATAAGCTCAACAAATAAAAACTCAGACCGTCTGGAACAATGTACCCACGGGTCATAGTCATTCTTTGTTGTTTTGGATAATACTCTAAATACAAAGGATAATTCTCACCCAAATACTTATCTAAAGATATTCCTATCAATTTATCACCTATAACAACACTTTGGTTAAGCGCTCCTATTTGTGTGTAAACTATAGGTATAGGAATTCCTGGAATATTCTCTCTCAATTGAAAAAACGCATCATTAAATGATTGTTTAATATCATCCATATTGGCATATTGAGCCTCTGCATCTGAAATCAGAGTCTGGAGTGTTGTATCTTGATAAAAACTGAGAAATTTATTATTTATATTTGGCTCATAAACGGCGCCAATCTTCAAAACATTCTCAATTAATGTACGAGTTTCTATCGGATATTCCGTATTCATCTGCTGCAAAGCAGAAAAGTCGCCTGTAGTCAGATAACGACTTTCCAAGCGATCATAACGATCTATATTAATTAAGCTTTCTTCTTGAGCATCCAATGATTTCAAATTAAAATCACAACAAGTGCAAACAAAAAGAATATATAATAATATGTAGAATGATTTTTTCAACAACTCCTGTTTTAAAAGATATCTTTACAAATGCAAAAATAGCAAATATTATCATACGAACCAAAAGAAAAGCTAAAAAACTTAAATAAAAAGGTCAAAATACAACATTATGAAGATTCTATTACTAATTTATTCTAATACAAAAGAGTTGAACTACATTAAAATAGAAGCAACACCAACGTGCCTGCGTATAAATATTTTACAGTAAATAAGTATAACATTTGGTTTGAAATAGAAATTAATTTAAATTTGCATTCAAATCTATCTATTCTATCTATAACATCTGTTTACATATGGTACAAAAGGAGAATAAAGTATTATTAATTTATACGGGTGGTACAATCGGCATGGGACGTAACCCATTAACCGGTACTTTAGAACCATTGGATTTTAATCATTTAAGAGACAATGTTCCTGAGATGAAATATATCAAAGCCACTATTGATATATACCAATTTGAACAGCCCATTGATTCCAGTGATATAGATCCGGCTACTTGGGCCAGGTTAGTTAAGATTATCAATGAAAATTATCAAACCTATACAGGCTTCGTCATTCTCCACGGTACGGACACAATGGCCTACACAGCTTCTGCCCTTTCGTTCATGCTTGAAAATCTGACCAAACCAGTAATCCTTACCGGTAGCCAACTGCCGATCGGACAATTAAGAACAGATGGAAAAGAAAATCTTGTCACCAGTATAGAACTTGCCTCACTCACCGATGACAGAGGAAGGGCGCTTATTCCTGAAGTGTGTATCTATTTCAGTGGAAAGGTGTTGCGAGGAAATCGTGCAACCAAGCAGAATGCTGATGAATTCAATGCTTTCGATACTTTTAATTACCCACATCTATGCGAAGCTGGTATCAATTTCACGTTCAATTCTCATCATATTCTCAAGCCAGACTTTGCCAAGCCCATGACTCCTCATTTTGATTTGAATCCCAATATTATTATCTTTTCTTTATTCCCCGGGATCCAAGAAAATGTTGTTCGGCATTTAATTGACGCGCCTGAACTCAAAGGAATTATACTAAGAAGCTATGGTAGTGGAAATGCGCCACAACAACCTTGGCTCATTAGGTTGCTACGCGAGGCTACCGAGCGAGGCGTCAGTGTTGTCAACATCAGCCAATGTATTTCCGGACAAGTTGAAATGGGAAGATACAACACGGGCTATCAACTCAAAGATGCAGGCGTTATTTCGGGCTACGACAGCACAGTAGAGGCTGCCACAACCAAATTAATGCACCTTTACGCAAAATATGATGATATAAATATGATTCGAAAGCAGATGAATGAATCTATTGCAGGAGAAATCAGTAAGCCTATCAAATACCTTCCAGACGAATCACAATAATTTGTTAGCTATCTTTGCTTATATATAAAAGTCTAAATTCTCAAATCTTTTATAATTTCAGCCATCTTTTGTTTCGTTTTAATAGTTGTTGGAACAAGAGGCAATCTTAGTATATTCTCTATCATGCCCATATCATTCAGCAAGGCCTTGACACCCGCAGGGTTACCGTCAACAAACAACAAGCTATAAAGTTCGGTAAACATGTGGTGTATTTTCCGTGCCGGCTCATACTCTCCATTGAATTCCAAACGAATCATCCGTGAAAATTCCTTGGGCAAAGCATTACCAATAACAGATATAACTCCTGCCGCTCCACTGGCAATCATAGAGAATGTCAGCGCGTCATCACCACTGATTACATCAAAATTATCAGGTTTATTCTTAATGATTTCATCTACTTGCTCCAAGCTACCGCTCGCCTCCTTGATTGCTATAATATTATTAAAATCACGAGCCAACCTTATGGTTGTTGACGGTTTCATGTTAATTCCTGTTCTTCCGGGCACGTTATAGAGCACAATAGGCAACGGACTGGCCTCAGCAATCATCTTAAAGTGCTGATAAAGTCCTTCTTGAGAAGGTTTGTTATAATATGGACAGATACTAAGAATGCCATCGATACCGCTCCAATCGGTATTACGGATTTCATCTACAACAGCTGCCGTATTATTACCACCGCAATATTTCAATATTCTGACACGACCAGCATTCACCTGCTTAACGACTTCTGTAATCTTATCTTTTTCTTCACGAGTTAAACAAGGTGTTTCACCTGTTGTTGCCAATATACATAAAAAGTTAGCACCATTAGCTATCTGATAGTCTACTAATCTGATTAAGGCCTTGTAGTCTACCTCTCCCTCTACTGTAAATGGTGTAATTAATGCAACCCCAAGCCCCTTAAAGATATTTTGTGCCATATTGATTTCCTTACGATTCTATTCGCAAAGTTACAAGAAATATATCTAATTGCAAAAGAATTGTTTTCAATAATTTCGGACTATACAGCCTGTTCTATTTATAAGAACCTATAAAAAGAAAGACCATTCCTAACAGAACCAATGCTAAATCAAATGCTTTCGCTTTCAGATTCTTCTCATGAAATAGGAATGCTCCGAATAGAAAACTAACAATGACACTGCCACGCCTCACCATCGATACGATAGAAATCATCGCCCCCGGCAAACTCAGAGCATAATAATATACAAAATCTGCCGCACTAAGAAACAAAGAAATAAACAAGATAGTCCATTTCCACCGAAAACGGGTTCCTTGCTTTCGCACAGGCCACCACAACAGAACAAAGACAATCCCCATCAGCAGCATTTGATAAAGATTATACCAGCTTTGCACTACTATTCGGTCAAGCCCAAGCCCGCCGGCTTCTTTACCTGCCATCAAAAACTTATCATACAAACCACTCACGGCACCTAAGACCGCAGCTAATAACAAGAAATATATCCAACGGTTATGCTGAAAATCAATTCCTTCCTTCTTTCCACTTTTCCCTAGCATCCCCAAAGAAACGATAGCCAGTAATACACCTAACCATTGCCATCCGTTCAACCGCTCACCATACACCAGCATGGCACCAACCAACACAAGAACCGGTCGTGTAGCGTTGACAGGCCCGACAATAGTCAGTGGCAAATGCTTCATGGCAAAATAACCAAACACCCAACTGGAAAGAACAATGATACTTTTCAGAATGATATACTTATGCACATCCCATCCTGCCTGCTGCACGAAAAACACGTTCCCATCCAAAATATTCGTGCACTTCGAAAGAATAATGAAGGGCAGAAATATGAAAGAACAGATGATTGTATTTAAAAAGAGAATGGGGATTACAGCATTGTCCCTAAGAGATGTTTTCTTGCACGAATCATAACAACCCAACAAGGTCGCCGACAAGAAGGCCAAGATCAACCACATACTAATATTCTACATTTTCCAAGAATAAAGCATGCCCCGGCACACTCTCACCGGCCTCCGACCGACTGCCCGAAGCCACAATGTCACGAAACATTTCAAGCGAGACACGATGGCGCCCAACATCCAGTAGCGTGCCAACAACGGCTCTTACCATGTTGCGCAAAAAACGATCGGCAGCTATCTCAAAATACCAACTATAGTCAGAATCTTTCACCCAACGCGCGGTCATTACATTGCAAATGGTAGTCTTTGCGTCACTATTACTTTTACAGAATGCCGCAAAATCCTTTATATCCAACAGATAAGCCGCGGCCTTATTCATCAATTCAAAATCGAGTTCACAATGCAACTCATAAGAATAATTACGACTAAAAGGGTCTTTTCGCAAATGTATATAATAATGATAGGTTCGTTTGGTCGCTGAAAAGCGAGCATGAAAATCATTCTCTACCCGTTTCACGGTATATACAGCAATATCTTTTGGCAACACTCTGTTCAGCCGATAGGCCAACTGATCACACGCAACTTCCTGCACAAAGTCAAAATGAGCGACCATATTACGTGCGTGAACCCCTGCGTCTGTACGACCCGCTCCGACCACAGAGATTTCATTGCGCAGCACAAGGCTCAGGGCCTCCTGCAACCTTTGCTGCACGGAAACGCCATTAGGCTGTATCTGCCAACCATGATATGCCGTGCCATCAAAACCAAACGTTATAGCATAACGCCACATATTTATATAATGTCAGATATATGAAACACTATTTTTTATCAAATGCTTTTTTGAACGCACGTCGATGAAAACGCTCCTCGGCCTTCAATATACGGAACACTTTACTTGCCGGCAGTATCTTCAAAAACTTCTGGTGGTAAGATTGTTGAATCTTTTTTAATTGAATATCGAGCAAGTCGCTCTTAATAATAGCTTCATGACAAGCTTTTTCATCTGATGTATCCGTATGACGATAACGGCGCATTTGTTCAAAATAACTACGCTGTTGCTTCATCATTGTTCTGTAAACAGGAAAGAACTTTGCAGCTTCATCCGCTGTAAGTTCCGCATCAGAAGTGATAAACTGTTCTAAAGCTACCTGAAATTTTACGGGATCAAACTTGGGTTTCTGCGTTTCTGGCCCTTCGGCGTATACCTGAAAAGACACCAATAACCCGATAAATAAAAGTATTATTATTTTAATATTACGCATAAATTAATTATTATCAATCAATGAAGCATAGATATTATCATTATCCATCATTGTGTAAGCAGCTATTTCGTCAATTGCAGAATAGGCTGTATTATTAGAATAGGTATCTGCCTCAAACTCATCAGAAGAATCGGACGACATATAATGCATCCCCAATAAAGATGAGGCAGAAACCACACCTACCAACATAGCCACCTTCAACCACCGGTAAGAGAATCGCAACTTGGGTTGCATGACGACAGGCTTTGCGGGTTCATGAGCCAACTTCGATAAGATTTCTTCCGGCAGAAGATCAAAATACCCTTCCGGAACATTAAAATTGTTCTTGCGACCAAAGTGTTTCAGAATTTTACTCTCTTCTCGATCCATTGTTTTATTCTGTTTTATAGTAGGACGAAATAACGCTTCAAAAGTTTAATCTATCATGTGGAAATAATCCACTATTTTCTTCACGGCAAGATGATAGCTAGCTTTCAAGGCACCTTCGCTTGTCCCCAGTATCTGACTAATCTGTGAATATTTCATCTCTTCAAAGTAACGCATCGTAAACACCATGCGCTGCACCTCCGGCAACTCGGCAACAGCAGCCTGAAGCTGCGCCTGTGTCTCATCGCCATTGAAATATTCGTCGGCCATCAGACGCTCAACCTGCGGTTCATCCAAACTCTCTCCCATCGTACAGAACTTCTTCTGACGACGCAGAAAATCAAGTGCTTCATTATAGGCGATACGATACAGCCACGTCAGCAGACTGGCTCTGCCTTCAAACCGAGCCAGATTGTTCCACGCTTTTAGAAACGTATTCTGCAGAACATCATTGGCATCATCATGGTCAAGTACGATATGGCGAATCTTCCAGTACAGCGGTTCGCTATACTGTTCTACTAATAACGCAAATCCTTGCTTGCAAGTTGTCGCGTCACCAAGCAGCTTCAATATTTGCCTTTCGTCTATTTTCAAAAGTAATTCCGTAGATAATGACTGATGACTTGATCATATCCATAGATATCCGGATACTGCCGTAACCGGCCGTTCTTGTCCGGATAAATCGTAAAATAGGTAATGAACAAAGGAACTAATGGCTTGATACTGACACTACGAAGCAGCATATTCGTTTGGAGCGTATCTTTTTCCCCTTTCGGCAAATTCAAATCAGGCTCAATTCTCTGCGCGGTCATCGAATAAGCCAATTTATCGGCCAAACGCGTGTTCTTTTCTTCCAGCATAAAAACAGCCAGTTCATAAGGATTCTCCACCCTAATACAGCCATGCGACACATCCCGATCTTGTTGCTGAAACACGCTTTTAGAACTTGTATCATGCAGAAAAACAGAAAAATTATTATCAAATCGGAAGATAATACGTCCAAGCGAGTTGCCCTCGCCCCCCTTTTGAGCCAATAGATAGTCCTTATTTGTCAACATGGCTGCAGTTATATGTTCCGGTTCGATTACACGCCCCGTCTTCCGTTCTTTAACAAAAAAATTGTGCGAATAGAAATAATCTGCATTACCTACATGTTTCAACACATCTTTTTTAATGATAGAACGTGGTAATATCCAAAGCGGATTTACATCCATCCGCTTGATTCTACTGGTCAGCAATGGCGTCTTTGTTTTCTTAGATCCGCACCCGATACGCATGCTTAGGACGCTGTCACCATCCACAGCGTCAAGATGGAAAGAGGGCAGATTCACCATTACATACTTCTTGTGCATATAGGGATAGTCATTCTGCCGCCATCGACAACGCTCCATATTGCAAAGTATCCTAACTCGTTCTTGAGAAGAACGCGATAGCGTTGCCAGTTCTTTTTTCAAACGAATGTAAAGTGGTCCGCTCGGCTGAATCTCTTTTAGGAATAAAGCTACACTGTCATGCCTGATTTTATTGAGCATCAGTTTGTAAAAATGCTTATCAAACCTATCCGTATGCACATCATACAACATCCTATAAGATGTTTTTGTAGAATCATCATCCAGCAAATCCATCCGATTCAATACATAATGAGGATTGACAAAGCCGAAACGTTGTCCTATGGAATATCTGAAAAATGCTTTCGTCAAGTTATATTCCAGACGGGCTGCCGCATGGTTGATTGCAGCCCTGTCCTCAAAATCCAATTCATGAAAGCGCCGCAGATCTTCCTGCAAATGCGCGTAGCGGAACTTCTTTCTGCTGAAACCGATTTCCTCTACATCTTTTATATAGCTTATCAGTGAGTCCGCTCTGTCGTCAAAGCCCTGTCGATCAAGCCATAGGAAGCTACCTTCACGCAGATAATAGCTGCGGGTACGGCGATCAGGTGTCATGGAGTCAGTGTCTTCACGCACTAATTTCAATAGTTCTACCTTGATTTCTTTGGCATCCAACTGGTATGCCGCTTCCTTAAAGTTGGTATAAGCCTCCAATGTCAAACCGACATTGGGATTCTTCACACCTTCACTGCATGCCTGTAAAAGTACGAATATGAGAAACAGAAATAAGAAAGAGTATTGTCTCAAAATACCAGAACTATCTTAAATAAATCTTACGGGCAAATGCACCGACCTTTACAATATAACAACCTTTGCTCAAAGCTAAGTCAACACGCTTATCTGAACTATCGATCACATACGTCTTCACCAAGACACCCATCACATTGTAAATATATAACTTTTGCCCTACTGCATTCAAAATACGTAATGTTCCCCCTTCTACCGATATTTCAATCTCGGGTTGTCGCAATTGCTCAGAAGGCACTCCGACAGCATCTGCCCAAGTCCTAACTGGCATACCGAGCAAAACCAGCAGCAATAACGTAATTGAGAAAAGGCGATTTATCATGCTAATCTTATCATTACTTATATGGCAAAGATATAAATTATAGTTGATATATTTTAACATGAAGCCGCAACTTATTGTGCTATTACGATTATTTAACACGTTTTTCCTGTCAAATATCAATCTAACGTGAGAAAACTATCGCTATTATTCCACAGCAAAATATTTGACAAAGGGCCGAAAAAAGTCGTGTTTTTTACGAACAAAAGAAAGTTGGACGAAAAAACGGCCGTATTTTCAATACTTAATTTATCTACTGATTATCAACAAGTTAAACAAAAACATCAATCCATCGCTCGTCAAATATCGGCAATAGTTATGCTTTTAGCATGTAAAAGGGCTGCTTTTAGAAGCCAAAAGCATAGCTTTGAGGTTGCAAAAGGGCTACTATAACTATGTAAAAAGGTTGCTTTTACAACAAATAAGGGGAAAAAAGTGGATACAAAAGGCCGAAAACAGATTACAAAAGAACTGCTTTCGGCTTTGATTCGTTCTATTTCAACCAAAAAGAAGTGTTAAAATTCATGAGCGAAAATTGACAATTACACGTCAATAACCATCCCTTCATTCGATAAATAAGAATTAAGAAACACACTCTTTGCCTCTTCCAAGAGCACCTCTTCCTTATCATAGCGGGCACTGTAATGGCCCAACAACAATTTACCTGCATGAGCATCCTTGGCAATAGTTGCGGCCTGACGAGCCGTACTGTGATAATAGAGTTTGGCTCGATCAGCAAACGCGTCCGTATATGTGCTCTCGTGATAGAGCAAATCTACCTGCTGAATGCGCTCAGCCAGCTTTGGCAGATAGCGTGTGTCGCTACAATAGGCGTAACTGCGCCCCGGTGTGCCCGGCGTAGTAAGGCGTTCGTTGGGAACCACCTCACCATCATCTGTCACCCAATCAGCTCCCAACTTGATATTATTGATTTGTGAAATCGGTATCTCGTAACAATCAATCATGTCGCGCAAGATATGGCGAGCCGTTTCTTTCTCCCGGAAAAGGAAACCGCAGCAAGGAACACGATGATCAAGCGGTATCGACTCCACCGTCAAGCTACGGTCTTCGTAGATTATAGCCTGTTGGGTCGTGTCGACCGCATGGAATACCACTTTATATCCCAAGCCGGCACAGAACAATTCTATTTGAGCGTTGAGCATATCTTCCAACTCCCGAGGCGCATAAATGTGCAAATCGTTGGTACGTCCCAGCATGCCGAATGTCGAAATCATGCCCGGCAGCCCGAAACAATGGTCGCCATGAAGATGAGAAATAAAGACCGCCCGAATCTTGGTAAAGCCAATATGCGACAGCCGCAACTGTACCTGCGTGCCTTCGCCACAATCTATCATAAACATCTTGCCTCGTATCTCTACTATTTGAGACGAGGCACAATGACGCGGAGTGGGCAAAGCACTGCCACAACCTAAGATATGGATTCTAAACGGCTCCAAATTATTGCTGACGTTTGTAAGTGAATATACCGCTTACATTCTCTAAATACAATGAATCAGCACCCAAATTGTTGATCTTGAAAGTATCTTTATTCAGCAATAAGTGCCCATTGAATATCTTCCATGACGTCCATGGATTGGTCTCGGCCTGCACCTTAGAAGCAATAACGCCACCCTCTTGAATCTCGAAATTCTTATCAATACTTGTCCATCGTCCGAGCAATGCCGTAAGGTTTATTATATTATCGGCCACGAGTTCACCATCTGTCATGTGCCCCACGACGGCCATTCGGTCGCCCGTAAGCAATCCGCCTTTCACGATAGGCTCCGCCCTCTCATCATCCTCAATAAAATATCTGACGGTATCGCCATCATCTTTGATTAATTCAAGCGTATGCATAGCGGTACTTTCGCCGCAAACACCATACACGGTTGAGTCTTGTCCAAATTCAGTTGACATGGAATCAACGTCTGCCGTTGACCGGGGCGTCTTCTGATGGTTGCAAGCAGTCAGAGAGAAAAGCAGTCCCAGCCCCAGAATTGTTTGTTTCATAAGATGTTTCATACTATTTAATTTCATTTTGTTTTGCTTCATTCCATAATTGATCCATTTCCTCTAATGTCGTGTCAGTAAAGGATTTATGCTGCTCCATTAAAGCGCGTTCTATATAACTGAACCTTTGAATAAACTTCTGGTTGGTATATTCAAGCGCGTTATCAGGATTAAGTTTATAAAGCCGTGCCGCATTGATGACGCTAAAGAGAAAATCGCCCAGTTCATGCGTGGCTTTTTCGGCATCATTTTTCTTCAATTCACATTCCAATTCGCCCAATTCTTCGCGCACCTTATCCCAAACTTCTTCGGGACGGCGCCAGTCGAATCCAACGTTGCGAGCCTTGTCTTGAATGCGATAAGCCTTAATTATGGAAGGTAAAGATGTGGGCACACCGCTCAAAACGGTCTTGTTGCCTCCCTTCTCTTTCTGTTTGACCTGTTCCCAAGTCATCTCTACCTCGCTCGCCGTCTCGGGATGGTCGTCAGAAACAGGCTCTTCCGATTTATAAACAACCTGTCCTTTCGCGTTGATTTTCATATCCGGGTTGCTCACCGACCAATCGCCGGCCTCTCTCCAGTTGATAAACGGATGGCGAAACATCAGTTTATCGGCCTGCTGATTGCAGACGTCGGCAATGTCAAAATCGCCCGTTTCACTGCCCATTAAGGCATAGAAAACCACATGCTCCATGACATCTCCCAACTCCTTCATCGTATCTTGAACGTCATGATTGAGCAAGGCATCGCATAATTCATAAACTTCTTCGATTGTATTGGGACGCAAAGATTCTGTTGTCTGCTTCTTATCCCAGGGACACTCTTGCCTTAAACGGTCTTGAACGTCAAGCAACCTACTGAAGGCGTCGAGCTTTTCTTGTTTTGTATGCACAGCAATACTTTTAAATAAAACAATTCATCCTAATTAACAAGGCCATTAAAACACGGTCAATGGCTGTAATTATTGTTGCAAAGATAGCCTTTTTACGCTAAAAGTTCGTAATTTTGCAGTGTTTTTAATGAAGAATAAACAAAATAGAACACAAATATGGAATTAGCAAGTAAGTATGATCCACAATCGGTGGAGTCGAAATGGTATGAGTACTGGCTCGAAAACAAACTCTTCAGCAGTAAGCCTGACGGACGTGAGCCCTATACTGTGGTGATTCCGCCACCCAACGTCACAGGCGTGCTCCACATGGGACACATGCTCAACAATACCATTCAGGACATCCTCGTAAGGCGTGCCAGAATGGAAGGAAAGAACGCATGCTGGGTGCCGGGTACGGATCATGCTTCTATTGCCACAGAAGCAAAGGTGGTGAACAGGCTTGCACAGGAGGGAATCAAAAAGACCGACCTCACCCGTGATCAGTTTTTGGAGCATGCCTGGGACTGGACGCGCGAGCATGGCGGTATTATCTTGAAGCAGTTGCGGAGATTGGGCTGTTCCTGCGACTGGGATCGCACGGGCTTCACGATGGACGAAATCCGTTCGGAGAGCGTCATCAAGGTTTTTGTAGACCTCTACAACAAAGGCTATATCTACCGGGGCGTGAGAATGGTGAACTGGGATCCACAAGCACAGACGGCCCTTTCGGACGAAGAAGTCATCTATAAGGAAGAACATTCTAAACTGTTCTACTTAAAATATTACGTAGCGAAGGAAGACCAAAGCAAGGTGGAGCGCAAGGACGAAGGCAATGTAATGCACCGGGACGCGAATGGCTACTATGCCGTCGTGGCCACAACTCGTCCGGAAACCATCATGGGAGACTCAGCCATGTGTATTAACCCTGAAGATGTAAAGAATACTTGGTTGAAGGGGCTTCGTGTTATTGTTCCGCTGGTCAACCGCGTTGTACCTGTCATAGAGGACACTTATGTGGACACGCAATTCGGTACGGGATGTCTGAAAGTGACACCGGCACACGACATCAACGACCATGCGCTCGGTCTGAAGCATGGACTGGAAACCATTGACATCTTCAATGACAACGGAACTCTCTCGGAAGCAGCCGGTCTCTATATAGGTCAAGACCGCATGGCTGTGCGCAAACGGATTGCCAAAGACTTGCAGACATCCGATCTGATGGAAAAGATAGAGGACTACGACAACAAGGTTGGTTTCTCGGAGCGCACCAATGTACCCATCGAACCGAAGCTCTCAACGCAGTGGTTCTTGAAGATGCAACACTTTGCCGACATTTCTCTCAATCCGGTTATGGATGATGACATCGAGTTCTATCCAAAAAAATATAAGAATACCTATCGTCACTGGTTGGAGAATATCAAGGACTGGTGCATCAGTCGTCAGCTATGGTGGGGTCATCGTATTCCCGCTTATTACTTCACAACGGCTGATGGCAAGAAAGATGTTGTGGTAGCGGAAACAGCCGAAGAGGCTCTGAAGATGGCACAACAGAAGAACGCCGGTTTGACTTTGGCTGACCTGTCACAGGATGAAGACGCCCTTGACACATGGTTCTCGTCATGGTTGTGGCCCATTTCGCTCTTCGACGGTATCAACAATCCCGATAATGAAGAAATTAACTACTACTACCCCACTGCCGACTTAGTGACCGGCCCGGACATTATCTTCTTCTGGGTAGCCCGCATGATTATGGCCGGCTATGAGTATAAGCATGCCATGCCGTTCAAGCATGTATATTTTACAGGCATCGTGCGTGACAAACTGGGTAGAAAAATGAGTAAGTCATTAGGCAATTCGCCCGATCCTATCGCGCTGATAGAGAAATATGGTGCCGACGGAGTGCGCATGGGTATGATGTTGGCGGCACCTGCCGGCAACGACATCCTGTTTGACGAAGCTCTCTGCGAACAAGGCCGTAATTTCAATAATAAGATTTGGAACGCGTTCAGACTTGTGCAGGGCTGGAATACAGCCAAGGTGGAGCAGCCTGTTGCCAGCAAACTGGCTGTCGAATGGTTTGAAGCTAAACTGAAAGAGGTGAACGACGAAATGCAGAAGCAGTTTAAGGATTATCGCATTTCAGAAGCGTTGATGACCGTATATAAACTGTTCTGGGACGAGTTCTCGAGCTGGTACTTAGAGATGGTGAAGCCTGCCTACATTGATGGCCAGACACAACCTATCGACGAGGATACCTACGAGGCTACGTTGCGTTTCTTCGATGCGTTACTCAAAATGCTACATCCGTTCATGCCTTTCATCACTGAAGAATTGTGGCAACATATTTACGACCGCAAGGATGGCGAGAGCATCATGAAAGCGACTTTGACTATCGACATGCCTACGGCAGACGAACAGAAATTGAGCGAGCAATTTGAATCGGTAAAGCAGATTGTAGCCGGCGTTCGTGCCGTTCGCAACCAGAAAAATATTGCTCCGAAGGAAACGCTTGGGCTACAAGCACTCGGAGAAAATCACTTCGAGCGATTCAATGCCGTTATTATAAAGATGGCCAATCTGAACAATATCTCTGTAATCAGCGAAAAGACTGCCGATGCCAGCTGTTTCATGGTGGGCACAGACGAATTTGCCGTTCCCGTGGGTGACCTGATTGACGTGAAGGCCGAACTGGAAAAAGCAGAGAAAGAGCTGAAACATCTGGAAGGATTCTTAGCCGGAATCAAGAAAAAACTGGCTAATGAGAAGTTTGTGGCACACGCTCCGGAAGCAGTCGTTGCATTGGAGCGCAAGAAGCAAAGCGACTCTGAAGAGAAAATCGCGACGCTCAAGCAAACAATTGAAGAGCTGAAACAAAAGTAGTTTTATATCCCTATCAGACCAAGCCGGCAATAGCCGTCTATTGCCGGCTGGTCTTTTTTATTAAGTATTTACCACAGCCGATTCAATATGAAGAAGTTTTTGTCTTATTGTTTATTACTCATCATGTTTTTGTTAGTCGCAAGCTGTTGCCATAAAGAAGACCTTCCCGAACCGGATAAATACGAGATACCCAATCGTACGCTTTTCGTCTATATGCCATGGACAGGTTCTGCGACGAATTCTTCCGGTTCGCTAACAAACTTTTTCAACAAGAATATTAATTCTATGAAGTTGGCTATCAACAAGGAAAAAGGGATGCGCAAGACCGATGTGATTGTGTATAAAGCGAACTCGCAAAACCAAAGCGTCCTCTTTAGAATGCGCTTCAATATGACTAAACAGATTTGCGAGTTCGACACCCTAAATGCCAATGCCGGTTATCATGAGGTATCGAAAGAGAACTTGCTAGCCTTGCTGAATCTGGTAAATTCATATAGCCGCACAACAAGTTACGCACTTTCGGTAGGTAGCCACGGCAGTGGTTGGACTCCTCGTGGCAGCGATGTGGATATGCCACGAGCTAAAAGCCGGGCTTTTGGAGGTATCGGTAAGGAGACACAATACGACGTAAGCGATTTAACGTATGCCATCTCCCACTCTACCATCAAAAAAATGTCCTATATATGTTTTGACGACTGCTACATGGCAAATGTGGAAACTGCGTATGAACTGAAAGACGTGACAGACTATCTCATAGCTTCAACCTGTGAAGTAATGGCGGACGGAATGCCCTACGGCGACATCTTTAAATATATGCTTGGTGAACCCGACTACGAGAAATGGGTGGACGGGTTTTATAACCACTATCAGAATTCGGAATTGCCATACGGAGCACTGTCTGTCATACGATGCGGTACGTACATCGAAAAAATGGCCCAAGCAATGAAGGCGATTAACCAGACCTACCAGTTCGACACAAACAAACTTGGACAAGTGCAATATTTAGATGGCTATGAGAACCACGTATTCTTTGATTTGGCTTCGTATGTGGAGCAATTAGGTGTACTGCAACCGCTATTGGTGAACTTCCAAAACGCGTTGAAAGATTTAGTTAGCCACAAGAAAATCACTGCCTATATCTATACGACGTACTCTGACTACTATAACCTCAGAGAGGGAGACACAGCCTATCCACATAATACTTTTAAAATAAACACGTTCAGCGGAATCACCATTAGCGATCCGACGCGAAACAGTGTAGTTTATACACCAAAGGAAAGTACGGCATGGTGGAAAGCCACCCATGAGTAAAAATTAGATGCCTATTTTGCAAAAACTGCGTTTCCCTGCTATGGGAAACGCAGTGTTTCGTAAATTCTAATCATCCAAGCCCTTGGAAACGCAGCCTTTCGTAAATTCTAATCATCCAAGCCCTTGGAAACGCAGCTTTTAGTAAATTCTAATCATCCAAGCCCTTGGAAACGCAGCCTTTAGTAAATTCTAATCATCCAAGCCCTTGGAAACGCAGCCTTTCATAAATTCTAATCATCCAAGCCCTTGGAAACGCAGCTTTTTAGTAAATTCTAATCATCCGAGGCCTCGGGAGAAGTTAATATTCTCCCCAGGCTTTAATATCTATCTCGTCAGGCTTCGTCGTACAAAAAGCGTAGATAAAAGCACTTGCCAAACGGCTATTCGTGATGAGAGGAACATTCAGATCGATGGCGGCCCGGCGAATCTTATAACCATTTGTAAGCTCGTGTACAGTCAGGTTTTTGGGAATATTAACTACCATGTCAATCTTTCTTTCATGCAACAGATCTAAAGCCTGCGGCATTTTACCTTCGTCAGAAGGCCAATATACAAGTGTATTGGCAATACCATTCTCCGTCAGATATTTACTGGTACCGCCAGTAGCATACAACTCATAACCACTATTGACCAACCGACGCGCCGCATCAAGCATTTCAGCCTTCTGCTTAGCTCCACCTGTAGACAGCAAAACCGTATGTTTGGGAATGCGATGGCCGACACTCAACATACTCTTCAGCAATGCAGCACTCGTGTCGTCACCTAAACAGCCGACTTCACCGGTAGAACTCATGTCTACACCCAGTACAGGGTCGGCCTTCTGCAGACGATTGAAAGAGAACTGGCTGGCCTTGATTCCGACATAATCGAGATCGAAAAGGTTCTTATTGGGCTTCTCCACAGGTATGCCCAGCATAATCTTGGTGGCCAATTCGATGAGATTGAGCTTAAGAACCTTACTCACGAACGGGAACGAACGGGAAGCACGCAGGTTGCATTCAATCACGAGAATATCATTCTCGCGAGCCATGAACTGAATATTAAACGGCCCGTTGATATGTAGTGCCTTCGCTATCTGACGGCTAACACGCTTTACTCGGCGAACAGTCTCGATATAAAGTTTCTGTGGTGGGAATTGAATTGTCGCATCCCCCGAATGTACACCGGCGAACTCGATATGCTCGCTGATGGCGTATGCCATGATCTCACCATCGGAGGCCACAGCGTCCATCTCTATTTCTTTAGCGTTTTCAATAAACTTAGATACAACTACCGGATGGTCTTCACTGACATTGGCGGCCAAGAGCAGGAACTTTTCGAGTTCCTCACGGTTAGAGCAAATGTTCATTGCTGCGCCGGACAAGACGTAAGACGGGCGAACAAGTACCGGGAATCCAACACGATCAATAAACCGATCGATATCCTCCATGCTGGTTAACGCATTCCATTCGGGTTGATTGATTCCATTGTCGGTCAACATGGCGGAGAACTTAGCACGGTCTTCAGCGTTATCTATATCGCGAGCCTTTGTACCCAAAATAGGAACATGCTGCTCATCCAACTTAACTGCCAGATTATTTGGAATTTGTCCGCCCGTTGAGACAATCACACCAAAAGGATTCTCCAACTCAATGATATCCATTACCCGCTCAAATGTCAACTCATCAAAGTAGAGACGATCA
>CAUURC010000033.1:0-28290 GCA_963547405.1 uncultured Prevotella sp. | reverse complement strand
TTAAGATTGTCCACCACATTCTGTAAGTGTTCCAAATTGTAGTCTTTGTCGAATATACTATTTGTCATCTTGTATTTGTTATAATCAACAGGGACTAAACTGAGTTGATTATAAGGAGCTTCAGTTGGTTTACACCAAATAACATTCTGTTTCTCCATGGCCCAGTCACAGAATGGCATGAGTACATTGTCAAATTCCAAACCCTTGCTCTTGTGGAGAGTAATCAGTCGAATTCCATTATGCTCACTGCTCTGGATAGACACTTTATGCAAATCTTCATCCCAATATTTCAAGAATGAGCCTATATCTGTTATATTATCTTTCAGATATTCACCTAACTGGTCGAAGAATGCACAAATATATGCGCTTTGTTTTTCTAACAGACAAAGTTCAAATATTTGGTACACGCTTTCTGCCATTTCCATAATAGGCATTAGAGCAAGAGTTTCTAAACGAGTTATGAATTCTATAGGCAGTTGATTATCTATATTTTTACCCTTGATTAATATTTCTGAAACGGGGGCATCAAAACCTTTGATGTTTTTGCGATAGTTTAATAGAAGTGCCGCTTTGGCCAAGGTGTTATTCGGGTCAACAATAACACGCATGGCATCAATCATGATGTTGACCGCTAATGAAGCATCCAAATGAAACGCTTCGTCGCTGACAAGCCGCACATGGGGCATATATTCCATGAAATAATCGCCAATTTCCTGAATAATAGGATTTGTGCGAACAAGGATAGCTATTTGGTTTTCGGCAATCCCTGCATTAAGGAGAGCCTGTACTTGATTAGCCACAAGTTCTAATGTTTCATGATGATAGGCTTCAGACTTGCTGTTTATCAGTTTTATTTCAACCAATCCCCTTTCTTCTTTGTTCCGTTCAGGAATCAGTTGAACTACATCAGTATAGGCTTTCTGCAGTTCTTCTGCCTCTACTGGATTATCGGCTTTAAGGGCCTTATACTCCTCTTCTTTCGCAAAAGAGAAAAAGTCGTTATTAAAACGGATAATATTGCTATTAGAACGATAATTCGTCGTTAAGGTCTGTGAATTAAGTTGACTGCTGTTGAATTGCTTTTCCAGATTGTTGAGCAATCGCCAATTTCCGTCTCGCCAGCGATATATGCTTTGTTTTACATCTCCTACAATCAGGTTGAACGCATTTTCATGACTCATGCACTCTTGAAGTAGCACTTTAAAGTTGTCCCATTGGATATTGCTGGTGTCTTGAAACTCATCAATCATGATGTGTTCTAATTGCATTCCTATTTTTTCAAAGACAAAGGGAGAGTCACTTTGTCTTATCAGTTCATGCAACAAGGTTTGTGTATTACTTAATAAAAAGCGGTTATGATCATTATTCAGTTCTTTTACTTTATTTTCAATCTGCTTTAATAGGCGTAGCTGATCAATATGTTTTCTGATTATCTGCGCAGTAAATATCTGTCTTAGTTTGCGCGTTCTTAATAATTCGGTTTGTTGTAAAAAGTCGACTAATTGATTTTGAGCTAAGTCATAGGCTGCGTTTCCGTTAACTTTGTCTGCCTTTCTTACCCATCCATCAGGCCCTAATGCTGCCGCTTGCATTGTTTTATTGTAAATTTCCTGTTTATTTACATCTTGAAATTTACCGGCTTTCAGTTTGGCAAAGTAATTAACGACATTATTTAAATAAGCATCTGTAGAGATTCCGTGCTTGTCGAGTATAACGAAAAAGGTATTTCCTTGCTCAATAATAGCATGAGAACCTTGGTCTTCAATGTCTTTCAGTTGTTTTTTAAAGCGATAAAAGAAATCTTTATCCTCAAAGATATGCTCTAATCCGGCTACGTTAGCTTTATAATCATCTCTAAAAATGTTTTTCCCGAACTCTTTTATTTTTCCAATCACATTCCATGATTTATCATCATGCATCGTATCAGAGATGTACTCCATAATCCAATTCAGTGCAGGGGCATGTTCATTGAGTTCTTCTATCATTTCATCCACAGCAACTTCCTCTATTTGCTGGTCGTTCAGTGCTATGTTCAGATTTGCGTTTAATTCAAGTTCACGGGCCAGATTTCTCAGCACGGTTTGAAAGAATGCATCTATCGTCTCAACTCTGAAATAGTTATAATTGTGGAGTAGAAGCTGTAGTGCCGTTTTAGCTCGGCTACGGATAGTCGTTTCGTCCAATCCCGTCTTGGCCTTTATCTGTAACAGATAACTGTTATTGTCTTCTTTCGGCAGATATGCTAAGGCATAGAGTTGTGACAGAATCCTCATTTTCATCTCTTCCGTGGCCTTATTAGTAAAGGTTACCGCCAAGATGTGCTTATAAGCATGAGGGTCATTAATCAACAAAGCCATGTACTCTACAGCCAGCGTAAATGTTTTACCCGAACCTGCGCTAGCCCTATATATTGTCAAATTTGCCATAAATTATCTTCTCAAGTCATTCAATGATTGCTACCAACGTCTGAACAGTTCAAAACCAAATTTACATCCCCATTCTTTAAACTTTCCGTTTCTATGGCTTACAAATAGTCCCATACTGAATAATCGGGTCGTAAATCCTAATCCTACTTCAAGATGAGGGTGTAGCTTCCTGGCTCCTAGACAACTCAAATAAATCCGTTCCATTTCAACAAATTTACCAACCCATGGCAGATGTGAAACGACAAGAATAGGCGTCTCGTAGGTCAGATTGCTTCTTACATACCAGTTTGATATGTTATACTCATCACTGCCTAAGAGTTCAAATTCACAACTCCAATCATCATTCCATCCCCCGGGAATATTATTTGCCCTAAAGTTAGAATAGTCCAAAAAATAAGCATATCCATCTTTTCGTGTATAAAATCCTGTGCCCATACGCATCTGAACGGCGTCGAGTTTTGTTGGTTTTAGAATCCATTGACCATCCAACTCCCATTGCTCGTAATTGATATCCCCATTCAAGAACTTCTTGATACCACGTTCCCAGCCCAATGTAATATAGGGACCATCCCATCCTTTCGGGCGCCATTGCCATTCAATCATTGGTGCTACGGATTTATAAACAGTGGGAAGCTTTGCTTTTTTGTAGAAGCTCTTTTCTACCGCGGATCTGCTATGATAGACAAAACCTGCCAAAAAACTCCAATTATCACTGATATCATAGTTATTTGCAATCTTGAAATGAGTATTTTTAAAAAAAGTCCTTCTGTCTTCTTGTCTTCTGGTAACAGGATCATTTGGCGCAGCAGCACGATTCTGAGATTCAAGTTCTTCTTCGATTATCTGCTCTGCATTATTCTTGAGCCTTCGGTTTCTAATCCAGTTACCATTTCCTACTTCAATATTGACGTAGCCGTTCCTGCGTTTGTTATAGTAAAAATACATTGGAATACCAAAATAGAACTGCTCTTGCTTGAATGCGTATCCGCCTTTGAATCGTAGATTTAATTCTCGATTTGGTGTAAACAGATAGTTTGTTCTGATGTTAATCTTGTATGTAAAACCCCGTTTATGATCATATTCCATGTACAGAGGATTCATAATCGGGTTGATTCGGATATAGCCTTGGTTCTTATTGCCGAAGTGACTCTTGATTCTATTGACGAGATTGTCGCCGATTATACCCCATAAAATTGTTGAAAGTTGGGGAGCCTTATTCTTTAAGGAATCCTGCCTAAGGACGCGCTCAGCTCTTTCCTGTACATACTGTGAAAGAATCTGCTGTTCCTCGGCGTTTAAAGTTATTGGCCGCAACTGCTCCATATAGCGGAACTTATCAAGGGTTGCGCATGAATCTCGATTAATTTGAGGCAAATCATATACAGCTCTGAAACTACCTTTGGTATGATTCCCCATAAAATTAAAATTACAGAAGAGCCGCACATCTTTAGGCATAAGCGATTTGATGCCATTTTCACCCATGTAAATTATCATGTTGAATCTGATCATATCATATTCACCGCTAAATGTTGCGCTGATGATTCTACCATCATCGTAGTTTGCCATAGCCTGTCCTTCAACAAGCTGCGTATTCTTATATCTGGGCTTGAACGTAACTCTCACGATTCGGTTCGGCAGATATATGATACTATATTTGTAAAACTTGTAATTATTCGTGTGGAATGGAGAAAAGATACTTTTGTCAATTACTGTTTCGTTATAGATTTCTGGAGTCATGTATTTTAAAACGGTCGACATGCTTTTCTCATGGTGTGGAATTGTTGTTAATTCAAGTATTTTTTCTGTATCATACTTTTTCGCACCATTGAAGATTACTTTCTCATACGTTTCTGTAACGTATTTACGCTTCTTCCCATGTGCAATGGAAAACATGTTCGGGACAGCCAATAGTAACGGATTTCGCTTGCTTACCGTCAGTGTGTATTTAGTATAGGCGTATGTCGTAAGCCCATGGGTGCCTGTCGTATCAATCTGCTGGGAATAATTAAGTATCTTACTGAGCATGAAAGAATCGGGCCGCTCGATACATCTCGATGGCAGAAAGTGCATTGCCAAAACGACTACTAACAACAATAAGGTTAGCGATCTGTTATGTATAGGTCGTGCGTTCATCGAATTACAAATGTATAAGATTTTTTCTGAATCCCAAAATTTATAATTATTTTTGTAGCGAAATAAAAACGAACGAAATGAAGAAATATCTTTTAGTCCTGCTTATCCTTGTGTCAGTCCAATTGGAAGCACAGAATAAACGGGAGTTTCGAGGAGCTTGGATTCAAATAGTCAATGGTCAGTTCCAAGGTTTAGGTACGGAAAAAACACAATCTACTTTATCGTCACAATTGAACGAACTTCGGCGTGACGGAGTTAATGCGATTATCTTTCAGGTTAGAGCAGAGTGTGACGCGCTCTATCCCAGCAAGTACGAACCATGGAGCCGTTTCCTTACAGGCGAACAGGGTAGGGCACCATATCCCTATTGGGATCCTTTAGCCTGGATGGTTGAGCAGTGTCATAAGCGAGGTATGGAAATTCATGCGTGGATTAATCCCTACAGGGCCAAGACAAAATCAACCTCTCTTTTAGCTTCAAACCATATTGCGGTAACGAGGCCACACAGCATATTCGAGTACGACCAGCAATACATTCTTAACCCCGGACTTGCAGAGAATAGGCGTTATATCTGCCAAGTTGCAGCCGATATAATCCGCAGGTACGATATTGATGGCTTTCATATTGACGATTATTTCTACCCTTATCCTACTGCAGGACGAATTATTCCTGATCAAGAAACATTCAGACAGCAGAATAATGGTTTTAGAAATATAGCAGATTGGCGACGTGATAATGTCAATCTTTTTATCAAGCAGCTCAACGACACAATTCATTCTATCAAGCCCTGGGTTAAATTCGGTGTATCGCCATTTGGAATTTACCGGAATAAGGCGCAGGATCCTGTAAATGGCAGCGACACACGTGGCCTATCCAACTATGACGATCTCTATGCCGATGTCCTGTTCTGGGTTAACAAAGGCTGGGTTGATTACACGGTACCCCAAATCTATTGGGAGATAGGCAACAAGGCTGCAGACTACAAAACACTGATTACCTGGTGGAATCGTTATGCTTCCAATCGCCCGCTTTTCATCGGCGAAGATATCGTTAGAACATCAAAATTCCCAGACCCGGCTAATCCTAACAGCCATCAACTACCGGCAAAGCGCAATTTGCATCAACAAATGAAAAACGTGCAAGGCACAGTTTTGTGGTATGCCAAAGCCGCGGTTGATAATATCGGTAACATCGGCTCTACGCTTCGCGATTATTACTGGAAATATCCGGCTTTGATTCCTCGTATGCCTTTTATTGACGACAAAGCTCCCAAGAAGCCACGAAAAGTAAAGCTAATCACGACAGATGATGGTCCAGTCTTGTTTTGGACTGCTCCACGAGGGCAAAAATGGAATGATATTGCCACTAAATACGTGGTTTATAAATTCGAGAAGAATGAGCCGGTTGACCTGGCCAATCCTTCAAAGATTGTAGAAATAACAAGTGAGACCATGTATCAATTGCCCGCGTCAGCTTTGCAAGGCCGTTCTGTCTATGTCATAACAGCCCTTGATCGCATGAGCAACGAGAGCAAAGGGGCCAAAAGAAAAGTTCGTTTTTAAGAAAACAGACGGATTATTACTTAAAAAAGAAGTGTATGTCAACGGAGCAATTAGTCGTCAGCCTCTCCAAATGTCCTCTGTTCGTTGGGATGCCACCTGCTCAAATTTCCCTCATATTAACCGAATTAGATTATAAACTGGTCAAGTTTGCCAGCCATGATGTATATACGCTTGCCGGTATGCCTTGCAAATGGGCAGATATCATGCTGTCGGGCAGCCTTGTTTGTCGCATGTCATCCGTTTCGGGCAAACAAGTCGAGGTGAGTCGGTTGCGTCCGGGCAATCTGATTGCGCCCGCTTTTATTTTTGCCAAGGATAATTCAATGCCGGTAAGTGTTGAAACCGAAACAGAAGTTACGGTCTTGCGGCTTTCCCCAGCCACCCTTCAGCACTTGCTCGATGTCAATGAAACAATCCGAATGAACTATATCCGGGTATTAAGTAATATAGATGTTTTCTTGACACAGAAAATGCGAGTTCTAAGTTTGTTCACGGTTCGCGAGAAAGTAGCTTATCTGTTGTTGGAACAAGCGGGCGAGCAAGGCTCTGACACCATCCATCTGCATCGTTCACGACAAGCCATTGCCGATTCGTTTGGCATTCAGAAATTTTCATTACTGCGTGTTCTTTCAGATCTGGAAAAAGAAGGAATCATCCAAATTAAAGGGAAAGAAATAAAGATTATCGACAAAAAACGGCTTACCTGGAAGTAAGCCGTTTTTTGGTATATTCAATATTTGCGATAGTGGTTTCGCAAAATTATTTCTTGATGGCTTTGCCTTTGGCAGACCATTCCATGATTCCTCCCCGAAGGTTGACAACCTTAAACTGTGACTTGACAAGGATATCAGCACCAACCAGACTCCGTCTACCCGAACGACAATAAATACCAATGGGTTTATGCTTGTCGAAGAGAGATTCGGCCTTTTCCTTGAAATCACTTTTGTTGACGTCTATGTTAATAGCATTCGGGATAAAACCGGCGGCATACTCCTCGGCCGTACGTACATCGAGCAGTTGTATTTTATGGTCTGACAGCATAGATTCAAACTGGTCTGCGTCAACCGTTTGAATATATTGATGACTACAACTACTCAGCGAAGCGATGGCACCCATGAGTGCCAGAAAAATTTTCTTCATTGTATATTCAAATTAAAATAATTACTTTTTTTACTCGTTGCAACATCGTTGTGGATAGAGAACGATGATTCCAGCAAGTTGTGCAAAATTACACAATCTTTTTGTAAAAGCATTGCCCCGGTTATATGAAATGCAATCTTCTTTTGGTCTCAGGTTCATTCTACGCATAATTTGAAGTATTTGTTACTTTAAATTACTGATTTCTGCATTTCCCAAAGTTGGGAAGTGCAATTTTTATTAATTTCTGCATTTCCCAAAGTTGGGAAGTGCAACTTTTGTTAATTTCTGCATTTCCCAAAGTTGGGAAGTGCAACTTTTTGTTAATTTCTGTATTTCCCAAAGTTGGGAAGTGCAACTTTTGCTGATTGCTGTATTTCCCAAAGTTGGGAAGTGCAGTTTTTGGTGTTTTATAGCCTTCGTCGGGGAGCGACGACTGCTTTAACTTGAACTGATATCAAAAAATATTTAATATGCACGCAATTTTATGGTGCGCCTGAAGTTTATATTATAAATATTCATTTATCTTTTCTGTATGTCAACAATTAATATGGCTATTTTCGCTTCGGGCAATGGCACCAACTGTGAGAATATAATCCGTTATTTTCAAGACTCCGAAGCCATTCGGGTGGCTTTGGTTGTTTCCGATAAGAGCCAAGCCTATGTGCTTCAAAGGGCAGAACGCCTGCAGGTGGAAACAAGAGTAATTACAAAAGCCGACCTTGGCAATCCGGAAATCGTGCAGCCGTTGCTCCATGACTTTAATATACAGTTTATTGTGCTGGCCGGTTTTCTCCAGATGATTCCTGCATATTTAATCCAGGCCTACCAACAGAGGATGATAAACATTCATCCCTCGCTCTTGCCGAAGTTCGGAGGCAAGGGTATGTACGGCAGACATGTGCATGAAGCCGTATTCATGGCGCGTGAAAAGGAAACAGGAATGACGGTGCATTGGGTGTCCGAACAATGTGATGGCGGAGAAATCATTGCGCAATATAAGACTCCACTTTCACCTTCGGACACAATAGAAACGATTGCGGCCAAGGAACATGAGTTGGAAATGACGCATTTCCCTAAAGTGATAGAGGATGTGATTCTGAATAGTTGTCGTCTACAACAACAGAGATAAAAGATCAACCTTTATACCGATTAATAATGAATATGCCCGAAGCCGACAGAAAACCCGCAATGGCATATTTCCAATAAAATGGTTCTTGCAGACAAATGCAAGACGTAATCGCGCCGACAATCGGGATAAGCGAATTGTAAATAGCCACCTTACCCACCGGATTGCATGTCAGCAATTTGTTATATAGCGTGAATCCCAACGTGCTGATACCTATCAGGCAAAGAAGATAGACGCAACCTAAAAATGTTATTTGTGGCAAATGACCGCCCGACAGGATGCCCGGCACTATCAGCAGAAAACCGCCTATAGTCAGACTCACGCCAGTTCCGACAAAGACATCAATACGTTGGCCCAAGCCGCGAATCATGAGCGAGGCGGCAGCGCCACACAAGGCATTCAGAATAATCATGCCATCGCCCAACCATGTGAAACGTCCGCTATCCGCTGCACCAAGATTCAAGGACAAGATTCCCGCAAAACCGAGTACACAGCCAATAAGTTTGTAGAGCGTCATCTTGTCGCTTTTGAAGAAAGCGCATGCGAAGATAACAACCAAAAAGACACTCATTGAATTGAGAATGGCCGCACGTGAGCCTGCGCTATGAGAGAGACCGAAGTAGAAAAATGCGTAATGGAGCGTTGTGTTTACCAAACAGAATAACAAAATATACCACCAACTTCTGGCCTTCTTTAATCTGAATGTCCGATGGATAGATTTTGCGGCAAGCAGTATAATGATTCCGGCCAGACAGAATCGAACACCCGCAAAAAGCATTTTGCTACCCGTCATGTCTGGAGTAATTCCAAATTCATGAAACCCAAGTTTAATGAGCGGGTAGGCCCATCCCCAAGCTATCGCAGCCAATAGGGCAAACAAAGACACGAATAGGGGACGCTGGAAGACGCTGTTATTTGAATCTGTCATTTATTTTCCTTTTATTTTAATCTTTGATATACCACATATAGGCCTGCATTTACAAGCCTAACTCTACCTCTTTGCCAAAAGGAGCCAATGACAAACCGGCCATCTTAAAATGTTGTTTACCAAAAGGTATCCCTATCACGGTGATACACAGGAGAATGCCGAAGAAGACATGGGAAAGCCAAGCCCACAATCCTCCGAATACCAACCATAATATATTCAAAGGGATGGTGATGCAACCACCGGGGCTTTTAGTTTTCTTGACCGTGGATCCGAATGGCCACAGGCAAAGCAAGCCTATCTTAAATGTCTGCAACGCGACTGGAATCCCTATAATGGTGAGGGCTAATGCTAAACTTCCTGTAAAGTAGCCGATAGCTGATTGAAGGCCTCCACAAAGCAGCCATATAATATTTCCGATTATTTTCATGTGCTAATAAAAAGAGAAAGTTCTTATTATTTATTTGTCAATCTCTATGATTTGATTCGCGTTCTTATCCTTTTCTGTAGGAGACGCGTTGCAAAAGTAAGGCTATTCTCCGGATTCTGACCTAAGACACTTATCTTTTTTCGCCTCAATGATCTCTTTTCTCTATTTATTTTCAGTAACTTTGTCATAAGGAATCTATATTATTCGCACCCACTAATATAAACCTATATTATTTTCAACTCAACAATGAAGCGAATTGTACCGGTTTTAAGTATCACGGGATCAGATTGTAGCGGAAGCGTCGGAGTGCAGGCAGACGTGAAAACCATTGCCGATATGGGTGGCTATCCATTGACGGCAGTCACGGCCATTACCATTCAGAATACCCAATCGCTTATAGATATTTCATATCTGCCGGCAGAGTTGGTACTGAAGCAGGTTAGAACAGTCCTTGATGATATGCGTCCGGCCGTTGCCAAAGTAGGCTTATTAGGCCATAGCGATGCCATTGTAGCACTACGCAACGAAATTATACGTTGCAAATATATCGTGCTCGACCCGGGTATCATTAGTTCGGGCGGAAGGAGACTGATTGACGACGAAACACTGATAGCCATCCGGAATTATCTGATACCGGAAACATCCTTGCTCATGCTTAAATGTAAAGAAGCGGAATTGATACTTAAAACGCCCATCTTATCGGACGAAGATATGCTGGATGCTGCCCAAAAGCTACACGAAATGGGTGCCCGATGGGTGTTGTTGCGTGGGGGCAACCATGTTCAAGGGCAGCTGACCGCCCTTCTTTACGGGCAAAACAAAAAGAAATTCTTTACCTCTTATAATACGGAAGGCTGGCGTCGGCATGGCGTCGGTGGAGCTCTGTCTACAGCAATCGCAACTCGTCTGGGAGCAGGAGATGATATGGAGCAAGCCATCAGCAAAGCACATGAGTATATACATAGCCAAGTTGTTTACGCCGTATCTTCGGAAAGCAAGGGCCTGCGGCCTTCTGATATCTATAATCAGTTTCTTTCTTTCATCGCCGAGAACTATCAGACGGCTCATGATGTGCAGTTTTATGCAGAAAAGTTATGTATTACTCCCCGCTATTTATGCCAAATAACAGACAAGGTAGTGGCCAAAACACCTAAGCAGGTAATTGCCGATTATGTGATGAGTCAGGCCAAAGTGTTGCTTGACTCTTCGCGATTGACCATCCAAGAGATTGCCGATAAACTTGGATTTTCATCACAGGCTTTATTCGGCAGATTCTTTAAGGCGCAGGAAGGATGTAGTCCCTCGGCTTATCGAGGCTTATGATAATTCTTCCATGATATAGCTGCCACACGACAATCAACATGTTTTACTTGTGATTTTCAGAGCAATCTTTTGCAGGAAAGGAACATATCCTTTCCTGTTTTAATGTTTATATAGACTTTTGTTGCCGAAAATCATAATTTAAAGAATATGGAAAATAGAACACAATTGAACCGCCAGTTAGCTCAAATGCTGAAAGGCGGCGTTATTATGGATGTAACAACACCTGAACAGGCACGTATAGCAGAGGCTGCGGGCGCCTGCGCTGTAATGGCCTTGGAGCGAATTCCGGCCGATATTCGTGCCGCGGGCGGTGTGAGTCGGATGAGCGATCCCAAAATGATACGGGGCATTCAGGAAGCCGTGACCATTCCCGTTATGGCAAAATGTCGTATCGGCCATTTTGCGGAAGCGCAAATCCTGGAAGCTATCGAGATTGATTATATTGACGAGAGCGAAGTTCTTTCGCCGGCTGATGACATCTATCATATTGACAAACGCCAGTTCAAGGTTCCTTTCGTTTGCGGGGCCAAAGACTTGGGCGAGGCCTTGCGTCGTATCAATGAGGGTGCAACGATGATTCGCACCAAAGGAGAACCGGGAACGGGCGATATCATTCAGGCTGTCAGACACATGCGTATGATGCAAAGTGAGATTCGTCGGCTTACCTCACTTGCCGAAGAAGAACTGTATGAGGCTGCCAAGCAACTCCGTGTGCCCTTTGAACTTGTTGCGTATGTTCACGAAAACGGGAAACTTCCTGTTGTCAACTTTGCGGCCGGTGGCGTAGCTACGCCTGCCGATGCAGCCCTTATGATGCAACTTGGAGCAGAAGGCGTATTCGTCGGTAGCGGAATTTTCAAGAGCGGAAATCCCGAAAAACGTGCGCAAGCCATTGTCAAAGCGGTAACCAATTATCAGAATCCAAAGATTCTGGCAGAGTTAAGTGAAGACTTAGGCGAGGCCATGGTTGGTATCAACGAGAGTGAAATTCAGCTGCTCATGGCAGAAAGGGGCAAGTGATGCGCATTGCGATACTGGCACTTCAGGGAGCATTTGCCGAGCATAGGCAAATGCTCTCAAAAATAGGAACAGCGTCTTTCTTCGTGAGGAATGTTGAAGATTGGCAGCAGCCAATGGACGGATTGATCATTCCCGGTGGCGAAAGTACGGCCATGACGCGGATTATGACGGACGAAGGTTTATTACAGCCGATTTGTGAAGCCGTCATGCAAGGCTTGCCTGTCTTCGGAACCTGCGCCGGACTCATCATGCTTGACCGCGCCCATCTCAATACCATGAATATCCAGGCCAAGCGTAATGCCTATGGGCGGCAGCTGGGAAGCTTTCGTACAACGGCTGAATTTAAAGGCATAGGCCGTGTTCCGATGACCTTTATCCGTGCTCCGTTCATTGCCGAAGCTGGTTCAGACGTTGAAGTTTTAGCCGAAGTGGATGGGCGGATTGTTGCTGCCCGCCAGGGAAAGCAGTTAGTGACAGCCTTTCATCCCGAACTGGATGAGGATGAGCACATTCATCGATTATTTATAGACATGTGTCGCTGAAGTTGCTTGTCGGCAAAGGCCGCTAAGCTTTTATTTGGTTAAAATACAAGAAATATAGCCACATATTGTATATATAATCAAGATAGGAGCCTTATATTTGCTTGTAATATGGCTAAACGAGAATATATTCAGGCCAACTTGGATTGGCTTGCAGCAAAAGCAAAGGAAGAAAACGTAAAGGCACTTCCAAAGGGAATCTACTATAAAGTGTTGACAGAAGGCAGTAAGGAAGGGCCTCATCCAACACGTAGAAGTATCATCACAGCCCACTATACGGGCCGGACTATCAATGGGAAGAAGTTCGACAGCAGTCGGGGAGGCGTTCCGTTGGCTACAAGATTGAGCGATTTGATAGAGGGATGGATTATCGCGATTCAGCAAATGCGCGTTGGCGATAAGTGGGAAATCTATCTACCGGCTAATATGGGCTATGGAAAGTTTTCGCAACCGGGAATCCCCGGTGGTTCAACCCTTATCTTTGAGATAGAGTTACTTGCCATTCAATAGCTTATTGCTTCCATATCAGTTGATAGAAGTTGTCAACCTTTAAATAATTATGCCATCCATAAAGTTTTTTATGGGTTATCTACTATTTTATATGGACACAATCACCACTTATATGAATTATTTCTTCTGTCCTTAGCTCATTGATAGCAGCTAAAAGCTGCCTTTTCGGCAGACCTAAGTTTAGAATATCCTGTAACGGATGAAGCTGTTTGTCCGACAATAAGTGTAATATTTTTCGGACGACAGGCTCTAGTTTCTCTTCTGCTTCTTGATCTGTTTCCTGTTCCAAGCATACGTCACAACTGTGACATTCTGGTATATCTTCCTGCCCAAGATAATTCAGCAGCTGCCGACTTCTGCAAATCCGTTCGTTTGTGGCATAACCGATGATGGCATCTATACGCTTTTGGAATTGTATTTTTCTATCTTCATAGATTTCTTTACCAATGATTACATTTTCTCCGTCAATCCTGTTGGTGAGGTAAGTAATGAATGGTACTTTCCTTTGTGGGATGAAATGCAGAATGCGTCGTTGGCTGAGTGATTTCAAATAAAGATATACCTGTTCTTTAGTCATACTACAGGCCGTTGCTATACGTGCTTCATCGATATAGACATAATCAGTAAACAGTCCGCCGTAGAGACGCAAAAGCGTTGTGATAAGATTCTCTTCGGTATCGGAAAGCGCATGTATTCTGTACAATTCATTCCTCGTCAGCAATATCATTAGTCTGGCTGAAGAGTCCGGTTCGTTTTCATAATAAATGTAACCGGCCCGTTGTAGTATTTTAAGTGAAGTGTCTACATGAACGGGGAAGTGCTTGAAGGAAACGCAGAATTTATCTATTTCAAAATTAAACGTGTGTAATTTCCCACTGCCTACTCCTATTTGGAAATAGTAAGCCAATTGTTCATACACTTGTTTAATGTAGTTCTTCTCTGGAAAAGTGTCGCCGACGCGTGCGTGAAGTTTTTTCTTGTCATTGTTGTTATACAACAACACGGCATAAGCCTTGTTACCATCTCTGCCGGCTCTCCCTGCTTCCTGAAAGTAGGCTTCGATAGAATCAGGGCAGTCCATGTGGATAACAACTCTGACATTCGGCTTGTCAATCCCCATACCAAACGCATTTGTAGCCACCATTACGCGTGCCTTGTCTTCTTGCCACAGCTTTTGTCGCTCGTCTTTAGTGGAATGCTCCAATCCGGCATGATAGAAAGTGGAAGCAAAGCCCGCATGTTTGAGCAGGTCGTTTATCTCTTTACATCTTCTTCTACTTCTGACGTATACGATGGCATTTCCGCTTACGGAATTTAAGATATGGGTAAGTTCATGTTCTTTATTTTCCGCTGTTCTGACGACATACGACAGGTTTTTGCGCTCAAAGCTCATTCTGAATACGTTGGGTTCATGAAACTTGAGCTTCGCCTGTATGTCTTCTACCACTTGCGGGGTAGCTGTTGCCGTCAGTGCCAATACGGGAATCCCCGGCAGTTGGTCTCGAATTGCGGAAATCGCGAGGTATGAAGGGCGAAAGTCATAGCCCCATTGGCTGATGCAGTGGGCTTCATCAATCGTGATGAAACTCACTTTCATGTGTCGGAGCTTGACCTGAAATAGTTCGGAAGAAAGTCGTTCAGGTGAAACATACAAGATTTTGATACCGCCAAAGACACAGTTTTCCAGTGTCTTCAGAATCTCTTGGCGAGTCATGCCCGAATAGATGGCGGCAGCCCTGATACCTTTGGCCAGCAAATGGTCTACTTGGTCTTTCATCAGAGCAATCAAAGGGGTGATGACGATACACACACCCTCCTTGGCAAGGGCCGGAACCTGAAAGGTGATAGACTTGCCACCGCCCGTCGGCATGAGGCCAAGCGTATCTCGACCACAGCCTATACTGTCGATAATTTCTTTCTGAATGCCACGGAATTCATTGTAGCCCCAATATTGCTGAAGGATTTCTTTATATCCCATTTCTGTATCGTTGCCAGGCTTTGATTCCCGTTATCGGTCTTCCGGTCTGATATCTTCTATTTGCAATTGAATCTGATTCCTTTTAAAGACATTGCTTTCCAGCGTGTAGGCAATGTCAAAACTCCTTTTCGACTTGATGTATCGGGCCGAAGCACTCTGGCCAAAAGCTATGCCATTGACAACATTTGACGATTTCGAGTCGACGAGTTCAAGTTTGATATGTTCCTGTTCTCTGCCCACAACCTTGCTGGTTCCATAATCGTAAACGCCCATTGTGCAGAACATTGGTTTAGAGTTGTCGGGACCGAAAGGAGCGAATTTCTTCAAATCGGTGTATAATTTCTTTGAAATATCCTTGAAGTCGATTACTTCGTCAATGCGGATAATCGCTTCCGTCTGTTCCGGTTGGATATGTTCTTCTACATAAGTCTGAAACTTCTTTCTAAAGGCAGGTATGTCATCCCATTTAAGCGTAAGACCGGCAGCGTATGTATGCCCCCCGAAATTCATGAGAAGATCCCGGCAGTGCTTGATGGCCGAATAGACATCGAAGCCCGTTACGCTTCTGGCAGAGCCCGTGGCGAGTTCACCGTCTTTCGTCAATACGATCGTTGGTCTGAAATAAATTTCAGTCAGCCGTGACGCAACAATACCGATAACCCCCTTCTTCCAGTTCTCATCATACAAGACAATCGACGACTGGTGCTTCTGACTTTCCAGTTTAGAGACAATCTGGTTGGCCTCTTCCGTCATCTGTTTGTCAATGTCCTTGCGCAGTTCGTTATACTCATCAATATGCTTGGCCTTTTTGAGAGCTTCCGACAAATCTTTTTCTATCAGCAAGTCAACACTTTCCTTGCCGCTCTCCATTCTGCCCGAAGCATTGATGCGAGGGCCTATTTTGAAGACAATGTCGCTCATAGAAATCTCTCTTCCGTTGAGTCCACAAATATCAATGATGGCCTTAAGGCCGACACTCGGATTTTGGTTTAATTGCTTTAATCCGTGGAAAGCCAGAATTCGGTTTTCCTCTACGACAGGAACAATGTCGGCAGCAATCGAAACCGCACAGAAGTCGAGTAGGGGAATCAGGTTTGAAAAGGGGATACCATTGTTCTTGGCCCAACCCTGCATGAATTTAAATCCAACGCCACAACCGCACAGATGTTTGAAAGGAAACGAATCATCGGGCCGTTTAGGGTTGAGGATAGCTACCGCGTTGGGCATAACTTCATCAGGCACGTGATGATCACAAATAATAAAATCTATGCCAAGAGATTTGGCATACTCAATCTCCTTGATTGCTTTGATGCCGCAATCAAGAATAATAATCAGTTTAACTCCGGTTTCCTTGGCGTAGTCTATTCCTTTTTTGCTTACACCATATCCTTCTTCATATCGGTCGGGAATATAATAATCGATATTGGAGTAGAACTGTTGTAGAAACTTATAAACCAAAGCTACTGCCGTGCATCCATCTACATCATAGTCTCCATAGACAAGTATGCGTTCCTTGTGTCCCATCGCGTCGTTCAACCGATCGACAGCCACATCCATATCCTTCATAAGGAAGGGATTGATAAGGTCTGCCAGTTGTGGACGAAAGAATCTTTTTGCGCCGGATTCCGTTGAAATACCACGTCGGATAAGTAAATGCGCAAGGATGGGACTGATACTTAGCTTATCGCCAAGTTCAGCTGCCGCCGCCTTTTCTTCTGATGTTGGTGGTTCGTAATTCCATTTGAAATGCATTTATATATTATTTTATTTTCTTTAAAATTCGATGCGGTCGTGCTTTTCACCGCGCGATGAAAATTATTGCTCCTTTTCTCAACAAGCAATATTTCGGTGTAAAGATAATAAATTAATATGAATAATGACCTATTTTCTTGAAGAAAAATGTTGTATGGAATCCTTATAAAAATGCGGCATTTAATCAGGAATAATACAAAAATGGCCCCGAAACAATTTCGGAGCCATTTAATTATTTCTAATTAGATACCTAATTTCTTACGAATATCCTTGGGAATGGCGTTCTTGTTTACCATGAAGTCCATCGTATTGGCAGCGAGGAAAGTCTTGGTCATGTACCAAATACCTTTATAGGCACCGGTCTCGCCCCATGAATTCTTTACCATATAGTATTCCTTGCCGAACTGGTCTTTGGCGATACCGTAGATCAGCATGCCGTGATCGTCGGTGAGTTCCCAGTTGTCGAAGCGCTCTTGACGCATCTTCTGCGTAGGAATGATTTCAGGTGCTTTGCAACCAAGCGAGTCAAGCATATTGCTTTTCTGTACCTTTGTCAATTTCAGCCAACGTGCCATGTCGCTGCCTGTCAGGCCTTGAGCCTGTTTCGTGTCGTAGGCATAGGCCAGTCCCTGACGGGTGAAGCCTTCTTCTGATACGTCACCGCCCCAAGCAACGGTATAACCGTTCATAATGGCATTGTCGATGATTCTCATCATGTCGTCTAATGGTACGTTCCAAGAGTGTGGATTGCGCCAGTTGTCTTGTACTTCTACGGCAAAGCTGGTCCAGAAAGGATGATGTGTATAGCTGGTGATGCTTACGTAGTCATCAAAGTTAAGGCCCAAGCTGGCTGCGAAAGTCTTCGGAGTGTAGCTCTTGCCTTGATACATGAACTTCTCGGGGCACTTGCCCAGATAAGCGTCAAGTATACCCTGCAGTCCCACTTTCCACTGGCTGGTCAACTTCTTGTTGCTGCTCTTAGCCACTGCTTGTACGTAGGGGCTCATAACGGCGAAGAACTCGTTGTAATTGTTGAGCGAGTCACCGTACAAAGTTCCGGGGAGCGGCATTGCCTCTTCCGGACAAATACCATAGTTTTGCATGCAATAGAGTGGGTCGTAGACACTACCACCTTGCGCGAACTGGCAGTCACCGTGGAGTCGTACCACTTGGATGGCGCGATCCATATAGGTCTTGTTCGTTACAAACGACTCGCAAAGGTCGTATGTTTTGCCCGTACTTTTCAGAATCTCGGCCTCAAAGAAACTCAGTGTAGAGTAAGCCCAGCAGGTACCGCTGCGGCTTTGATTCTTGATACTTGTAATTTTGTTTTCCTTAACAACGCTGAAAACCGGTTTGTTGTCATTTTTCTTTTCAGCTTTTTCTTGCGCGTTCGCACCCGTTGCAACCAAGGCAAGCAGGGCCATTACCAAAAGTTTTTTCATTTATTTTATCTTGTGTGATTAATTGTTTTCCATAAATGCCTCTACATCCTTGGGATGATAGGGTATGCGGTCCTTGCCGATGAAGCGGCAACCGTCCTTTGTTATCAATATGTCATCTTCGATTCGGATACCGCCGAAGTCCTTGTAAGTTTCCAGTTTGTCAAAGTTGAGAAACTCCTTACAGTGTCCCTTGGCCCGCCAATCATCAATGAGGGCAGGGATGAAGTAGATTCCCGGTTCGTCGGTAACGACAAAGCCCTCTTCTAATCGGCGTCCCATACGCAGGCAGTTTGTGCCGAATTGCCCCAAATTAGGTCGTGTTTCTTCGTCAAAGCCTACATTAATTTGATCCAGATTCTCCATATCATGGACGTCCATACCCATCATGTGCCCCAGTCCGTGGGGTAAGAACATGGCATGCGCTCCCGCATTGACGGCTTCTGTCGTGTCGCCTTTGGCCAGTCCTAATTCTTTCAGTCGGTCAAACATCAGTCTGCATACGGCAAAATGAACGTCTGCGTATTTCACGCCGGGCTTGGCCACCTCGAGCGCGTAATCATGACAAGCCTCAACGATTGAGTAAATTTCAAGCTGTTTCTGTGTAAACTTACCGCTGACGGGCATTGTACGGGTGTTGTCGCTGCAATAGTTGTTGATGGTTTCAGCGCCGGCATCGCACAGGGCCAGTCTTCCGGCTTCAAGTACGTTCATCGATGGGGAGCCGTGCATGATTTCACCATGCTGGGTAAAGATAGTTGGGAAACTGACCATGGAGCCATACGAATGGGCTATACCATCGACCTGGCCGCCTATGAATTTCTCTGTTACGCCCGGTTTGGTCAGCCGCATGGCCGTCGTGTGCATTTTGTAGCCAATAACAGCCGCCCGTTCCAGCTCCTCGATTTCCTGTGGCTCTTTTGTCGATCTCATTTCGACAACCGCCTTGATGAGTTCCATACTGGCTGATTCCTTTTGCTGTACAGGATGGATTCCTAAGAGATCGAATATTTGTATTTTGATGTCGTGGCGGTAAGGAGGCAGAAAATGAATCTTTCTCTTGGCCCGCAACGCTTCTATGCAAATCGTTGTGAGTGCCTTCATAGGCCGCGATTCGTTGGCACCACATAGTTGCGCCATCGTATTTATACTTTCTACAGAACCATACCATACGATATCTTCGATATCAATGTCATTACCTATCAGGATATCTTGGTTGTTGTCGACATCAATAACGCCCACGAGTCCGTCTCTTTGGAGCCCGAAATAGTAAAGAAACGTGGAGTCCTGACGAAACGGAAAATACCCGTTGTTGGGAAAGTTGGCCGGTGATTCGTTATTACCAAAAAGAATGATAAGTCCCGACTTGACAAGCTTTTTCAGCTCGTTACGGCGTCTAATATAAGTTGTGGAGTCAAACATGGTTTTATATTTTTTAGTCTTCTGCCCACAAAGATACATAATTATACTCAATTAATATCAGAAATTATCTTGAAAAAAATAAACCGACAGATTTAGATATGAATATCTTTGTGGCATAATTGTCAAATTGCTTTATCAAAAAAACGCTCTTCCGGATGATAGCATCTAAGTGTTAAAAGGACGAAAATAATCCTTTTGAATGAGGAAAAATAGAAGATTGAGGGCTAAAAGCTATGCTTTGATGGTGTAAAAGGGCTGCTTTTGCAAGCTAAAAGCGTAACTTTTACATGCTAAAAGCATAGCAATTAGGCCGTTATTATGGGGAAAATAGGGCGTTTTTGTGTGATGGAAAACTTGTGTTTAAGATTAAATGTTTGATTATCAGTTGTTTAGTGAAGTACCAAATTTTTGGCTTTTTCAGAACCGAGATAAACTTTTTTCAAAATAACGTAGCCATTTTGAACTGATTGTCAAATAAATTCAGCATACATAAAACATATTTTCGATGGACGCTCCACATAATACGAGAGTGACAGTTTGTGATGTCTTTCTGCATCATAAACTGTCACTCTCGTATATAACTAAACAAACTGATATTCAGTAAGAAAAGATTTACTTCTTCAATAATAAGTTTGGACGTAATCTTTGGGTACGTTCCATGGCTTGATCTAATTCCCATTGGCGTATCTTTGCCTCATTGCCGCTTAGCAGGATTTCGGGCACTTTCCATCCTTTGTACTCCGCGGGGCGCGTATAGATAGGCGGCGCCAGCATATCGTCTTGAAAGCAGTCGCTCAAAGCACTTTGTTCATCGCTGATAGAACCGGGAATTAGTCTGACGATTGCGTCGGCTATGACGGCGGCAGCCAGTTCTCCGCCCGTCAGCACATAGTCGCCGATGCTGATTTCGCGTGTAATGAGGTGGTCGCGTACCCGTTGGTCGATTCCTTTGTAATGTCCACAAAGGATAATCATGTTGCCCTTGAGTGACAATTCGTTGGCGATGTGTTGGCCAAACGGCTCTCCGTCGGGGCTGGTGTATATGATTTCGTCATAGTCGCGCTCAGCTTTAAGTGCCGATATGCACCTATCAATAGGCTCGCACTGCATGACCATGCCCGCACTTCCGCCGTATGGATAGTCGTCCACACGTCTCCACTTGTCTAAAGTATAATCTCTGAGGTTATGAACGTGGATTTCCGCAATCCCGTTTTTTTGCGCACGGGCTAAGATCGACTCATTAAGAAAGCCCGTAAACATTTCCGGTAGAACACTGATAATATCGATTCTCATGCCGGCAAAGGTAGTAAAAATAGTTTGATGTTAAAAATTAATACTTTTATATTTTGCCGTTGGGGCGATTTATACTACCTTTGTCGCCCGATTAAACAATAAAAAAATGAAAAAACTTGTATCTTTAACCCTCTTCTTGTTGATGGGAATCTGGTTTGGCGTGAATGCTCAGAATATTCAATTGCATTATGACTTGGGACATTCTCTGTACAATGGTCTTACGCCGCGAGGCTCGGTGACGACGACCATGGAGATGTTTAAGCCCGACAAATGGGGTAGTACATTTGCGTTTACGGATATTGATTATAAGAATGATGGTGCGATGGGTGCTTATTGGGAAATTGCTCGTGAGTTCAACGTGTCTCGCAACAAGCAGTTTGCGGCCCATATCGAATACAATGGCGGTATGGGTACGGGTGAAACTCCTGGCGGTCAGTATTACGGAGCACGCTATCAGCATGCCGTTCTTTTGGGAGGTGCATGGAATTGGCACAATGCAGACTTCTCAACCACTTTCTCCCTACAGGCTATGTATAAGTATTATTTCAAGAATGGGCATACCGGTGCTCGTGCGTTCAATAGTTTTCAGACCACGGCAGTATGGGGTGTAGAGCTGGCCGATGGCAAGTTTACATGTAATGGTTTCGCCGATTTGTGGTATGATCCATCTGTTAATGGAAAGCTCATATTCATTTCAGAGCCTCGGTTCTGGTTTAATATGAATAAAATGAAAGGTTGGGAGGGCATAAACCTAAGCGTTGGAACCGAGATAGAGCTAAGTAACAACTTTGTTTGGGATGAAAATGGTAAGAATAATAAGTTTTATGCCATCCCAACCTTGGCTTTGAAATGGACGTTTTAATTGACAAACTTGTCAATAAATTGTTCTTCTGAAATAATTGGCGTGCCTAATTGGTGCGCCTTTTGATTTTTTCCACTCGTCGATTCTAAGTCATTATTAATAAGATAATCGGTCGATTTGCTTACGCTTCCGGTTACCTTGCCCCCTTGACTTTGGATATATTCTTTCAGTTCGTTGCGGTTTTGGTAATGGAAAACATCTCCGGTGACAACGAATGTCAGTCCTGCACAGCGGTTACCTTGGGGCTGTAGGTCGGGTTCTGTTATGCGTAGAATCTCCTGCAGGCGCATGACTTCCTGATAATTCTCTTCCTGACGGAACCAGTTGATGAGTGATTTTGATTTCTCGGGGCCAATGCCGTCGATGTGTGCAAAGTATTCGGCGTCATCGATGGTTGCTGCCTTTTCTGTCAAATCGGCAAAACTGTAGGACGACAGCAGCCGATTGCAAACATCCTGGCCGCACATAGGAATAGACAACGCATAGAGTAGCCGGCGGGCTTCGACGTCAACCGATTTGTCGATCGACTGCAAGATGTTGGTAGCCGATTTGCTTCCGAATCCTTCTAATGCCGCAATTTCGGTAGCATGGTTTCGTAGATCGAAGATGTCCGAGTAGTGGTTGATCCATCCCAGATTAATAAATTTAGCGATAGTCTGCTCGGATACGCCGTCAATGTCAAGCCCATCTTTGGATACAAAGCGTGCAAACTTCTTCAGTTGTTTAGCCGGACATTGCGCGTTGGTGCAATGCAGGGTCTGCGTTCCGCTGGCTTCGCTCGTACAGATTTCGGTCGGTTCACCACATACGGGACATTGATCGGGAACCACAAGTTCGCCTATCTTTTGCTCCACCTGTATCACTTTGGGAATAATCTTATTGGCCTTGATGACGACAAGTCGGCTATCTTTGCCGCCAATGCCCAGCCGGTTGCATTCGCTGATATTGCAGAGCGAGGCGCGTTTGACCATAGTGCCCTCCAGATTGACGGGTTGGAATACGGCAACAGGAGAGATGGTGCTGGCCGCGCAACTCCATTCGATGTGGTCGAGGGTGGTCGAGGCCGACTCATCTTGCCATTTAAACGCATAGCCGGCACGTGTAGCGTGGTGTCCGGTAACGCTTCCCGTCTGTGAATAAGCATAATCATCGTATGTTATTACCAGCCCGTCTACGGGGAAAGGGTTCTTCATCGAGGTCACTTTATCAGTCCATTGGGCGATAGACGCTTCAATATTGCTTAACGTGGGCTTTGCGATGCACTCGCTTTCAACAGGCGTCATGCCGTTCTGTTGAATCCAGTTGAGCCGTTCGCCCCAAGAGTTGATGTCTTGTTCGGTATATACTAAAGAGAAAGGAATCCATTGCAGGTGGCGCTGTTTCACATCGTCGGGATTCTTCAGCGTGAGTGAACCGGAAGCCAAGTTGCGTGGATTGGCATAATCTTCGCCACTTTCAAGTAGGTATTGGTCAAAGTCGGCATACGAAATGACACATTCGCCACGGACGACAACATGTCCGAGATCTTTTATAGTGGCGGGAATTCCTTTGATGGAGGCGGCCAAATGCGTGATGTTGGTACCGATATGTCCGTTTCCTCGGGTCACCACCTTGCTGAGTTTTCCATTGTCATACGTCACGACAAGGGTGAGGCCGTCAAGTTTCCACGACACCCATATCGCCTTGTCGTCGGCCCATTTGGCAATATCGGCCGCGTTTTTAGTTTTCGCCAGTGAAAGTGCGGCAAATTCATGTTCTTCCTTTTGACCGGTGATTGCTGTTTCGGAAACTTTGCCGGTCGGACTATCAGCCAGCACCACGCCTGTTTCTTCTTCCAATAGCTTTAGTTTGTCGAACTTGGCGTCCCATTCATAGTCGGTCATCAGTTCACCTTTGCCGCTATAATAATAATCTGAAGCCTCATTGAGTTGGCTGATGAGGGTCTTCATTTGCAGTATCTTGTCTTCCATTATTATTTTTTATGTTAGAAAAAAGAATTCTATCATGAACTTATTATGTATGCTGCAAAGATAGTTGAATTGCCTTTAAGCAACAAAAACTGCTACTTAATTTTTGTGCTAATGTAATTAATTATTATTTTTGTAGCTTAATTATTTCAGTGTCTTATGAAGAATATCGTTATTGGAATAGATGTTGGTATCAGTACTACGAAGATTGTGGGAATTGATGAAAACGGATTAGTGATTAATCCTTTCAGAATTAAGGCTACCGATCCTATTACCAGCCTCTACGGAGCATTTGGCAAATATTTGTATGATAATAAAATACAACTAAGCGATGTACGTCAGGTAATGGTAACAGGCGTGGGGGCTGCTTATATTGAAACTCCTATTTATGGGTTACCAACAGCTAAGAGTGAGGAATTTATTGCGGATGGGCTGGGTGCCCGCCACGAGAGTAAACTCGATCGGATGATTGTCGTGAGTATGGGAACGGGTACGAGTTTGGTGAAATGTGAAGGTGATGATATCCAACATATCGGTGGAACCGGTATCGGTGGCGGCACTTTGGCCGGCTTGAGCCGTATCATGTTGAAAACAGATGATATCAAGCAACTTTCGAGTATGGCCATGCAGGGTGATATTAACAATATTAATCTGCATATAGGTGATATCAGTGCGAAGCCATTACCGGGATTGCCCATGAACGCTACGGCTTCACTCTTTAGTAATGCCAAGGCCAATGCCACCCGGGAGGATATTGCCTTGGGATTGATTTATATGGTGTTGCAGACGATTGGTAGTAGTTGTTTCCTGTCGAGCCTTGGTAGTGGCATTCGGGATTTCGTGATGATTGGCAATCTTACTTTGCTTCCGCAGTGCAAGGACGTGTATCCGGCCATGGAGAAACTGTATAATGTGCATTTCCGGATACCTAAGTACAGCGAGTTTTGTACGGCCATCGGTGCGGCGCTGGACTTTTATCAGAAAAACCGTTGACGTGTAATTGCGACACTTAATTATACATTGAATTTGTATTTGTCAGACTTGAAGTAGATGAAAGTTTGGATAATACCTCTTAACGCAAGGTAGGCAATCATGGCTAACCAGAGTCCATGATTGCCTATAATTGGTTTTGTAAGGAGACAAATGGCCAAAAAGCCGATGGTGGAAAGAAACGCTGAAGTCAGCATTCCTTTGGTTGCCGTCGTCCCGATGAATATACCGTCCCAAATGAAAGCCGCGGCACCGGCTGCCGGAATAACCCAAGCCCAGTAGATATACGCTTGGGCGGTCTGAAGCACAGCCTCTTCGTCGGTCAGAAGTTTGATAAAGTCCAAGCTGCCTATTATATATAATAAGGTATAGGCCGCCGTTAAGGCAAGTGTCCAACCGAAGAGCCGTCGAACCATCTTTTGGAATCCTTGCGCATTATGTGCTCCATAAAGCCTGCCTCCCAATGCCTCGCCCGCATAGGCAAAGCCATCCATGATGTAAGAGAACAATAGATAAAGTTGTAGGATGATGGTGTTGGTTGCAAGGATAATGGTGCCAAGACGGGCACCTGTTGACGTGAAATACAGATTCGTGAAGACAAGGCACAACGTTCGTAGAAAGATATCTTTGTTGATAGAGAAGAACTTGAGTGTTCCCGCTTTAATAAAAACTTCATTTCTTTGATAATACGGAGTGAGTCGGGTGTAGTGTTTACGTAGTAGAAATAAGGCTGCCAGCAGGCCGGCGTACTGTGCAATGACCGTACCGGTCGCTACTCCTTCTATTTTCATGTGGAGTCCATATACCAATGACAAGCTTATCAGGATATTAGCGACGTTTTGGATGATTGAAACGACCATCGGTATGCGGGTGTTTTGCATGCCGACAAACCAGCCTGTCAGGCTATTGATGCCTAAAACAGCCGGAGCGCCCCATACAACAATGTCAAAATAGGTATTGACATAGGGTATTACGTCTGCCTTGGGAGCAATGAAGAAAAGCAGTAGTTGGCGTAATGGCTGCTGAGTAAGGATAATCGCTAAAGCCAGTCCTTGGGCGATCATGAAGGAACGGAGTAGAATAGAGGTTACTTCGGATAGATTTCTTTGACCGAGGGACTGCGAAGTAAGTCCACTGGTACCCATCCTTAAAAACGCGAAAAGCCAGTAGATAAGATTGAAGATCATGGAACCGACAGACACTGCGCCGATATATACAACATCGCCCATGTGTCCAACGATTGCTATATCAATCAGGCCCAGCAGGGGAACTGTGATGTTTGAAATGATAGATGGGAGCGCTATCTTAAGAATCTGCTTGTCAATCTTATTGAACATAGGTGCAAAGTTACATGTAAAATAGGTATATCATCCGTTCTTTTGTAGATGATTCTATGCGCTGGAATGAAAGTTTTGTTAAAAAAGCGTAAAGCCTTTTGCGGGGGATGGTCGTAAAACGGATATTCTGTTGAAATATGTTACCTTTGCACCGCTATTACGAGTTGATAGCATTAATTCAAACCTAATTTAAAAAAAAGAAATGGCAACAAAAATCAGATTGCAGCGTGGCGGTCGTAAAGGCTATGCTTTCTACGGCATTGTAATCGCTGACGCAAGAGCACCACGTGATGGTAAGTTTACTGAAAAGATTGGTACGTACAACCCTAATACCAATCCTGCTACTGTAGATTTGAATTTCGATCGTGCACTTTACTGGGTAGAAACCGGCGCACAGCCTACAGACACTGTTCGCAACATCTTGAAAGGTGAAGGCGTTTACTTGATGAAGCACCTCCGTGGCGGTGTTAAGAAAGGCGCTTTTGACGAAGCTACTGCTCAAAAGAAATTCGACGCTTGGAAAGAGGTTAAGGTAAAGGGCAACGAGACTGTTCGTGAGCAAGAAGCAAAGGCAAAGAAAGATGCTGTAAAGGCTGAACTCGAAGCTGAAAAGAAAATTAACGAAGAGATCGCAAAGAAGGTAGCTGAGAAGAAAGCTGCCGAAGCTGCAGCCAAGGCAGAGGAAGCTGCAGCACAGGCTGCGGAAGAGACTGTCGAGGAAACTGCTACAGAAGCTCCTGTTGAGGATGCTCCTGCTGAAGCTTAATCTTCGAGAATTTACAATTTTAGAGTTGAAGGATGATTGTTTTGCAATCATCCTTCAACTCTTTTATAGGGATGGGAACGTGTTGAAATTTCATTGTGACCAGATGTTCAGACCATTGCTTCCTTTCCGTCAACGGCTTTATAAATAGGCTGTGACACCACTTTGAAAGTTTCTTAAATTATATGTTTTAAGAGCCTTTTTTAATATAATTTAGTCACTTTGGTTCTATACTTCCTGCTATTTATTGTAATTTTGCGGTTAGATAAAAATAGATTTAATATAGAAATTATGGCAGAAGCTGTAGACATACGTGAGTTGAATATCCGCATCGAACAACAAAGCGGTTTTGTAACCAATCTTATTCAGGGGATGGATCAAGTGATTGTCGGACAGAAGCATTTGGTCGATTCTCTTCTTATTTCTTTGCTGAGTGATGGACATATTTTGCTTGAAGGTGTTCCGGGATTGGCAAAGACCTTGGCCATTAAAACGCTGGCTCAGTTGATTGACGCAGATTTCAGTCGTATTCAGTTTACTCCTGATTTGTTGCCGGCCGACGTAACCGGTACGATGATCTATTCGCAAAAGGATGAAAAGTTTCAGGTGAAGAAAGGACCGGTGTTTGCCAATTTTATTCTGGCAGATGAAGTAAATCGCGCTCCGGCTAAAGTTCAGAGCGCATTGTTGGAAGCTATGCAGGAACATCAGGTCACGATAGGCGAGAAGACGTTTGATTTGCCAAAACCATTCTTGGTTATGGCCACTCAGAACCCTATCGAGCAGGAAGGAACTTATCCGTTGCCGGAAGCTCAGGTAGACCGCTTTATGCTGAAAGTTGTTGTCGACTATCCTACGCTTGATGAAGAGAAGCTGATCGTTCGTGAAAATCTGAATCCTTCGATGCCGACCGTTCGCCCTGTAACATCAGCCGATGAAATATTAAAGGCTCGTGCGATTGTGAATGAAGTGTATATTGATGAAAAGATTACGCAATACATTGCTGATATTGTGTTTGCTACAAGATACCCTGAACGTTATGGATTACCGGAGTTGAAAGACTTGATTACATTCGGGGGGAGTCCTCGTGCAAGTATTAATTTGGCAAAGGCAAGTCGTGCTTACGCTTTCATCAAGCATAGAGGCTATGTTGTCCCGGAGGACGTTCGGGCCGTAGTTCATGATGTTCTTCGCCATAGAATAGGATTGAGCTATGAAGCAGAGGCTAGCAATATCTCATCAGAAGAAATTGTATCGAAAATCGTAAACAAGGTAGAGGTGCCTTAATGGAAACTTCAGAGATTTTAAAGAAAGTCCGAAAAATAGAAATTAAGACTCGAGGCTTGAGTC
>CAUURC010000032.1:0-28951 GCA_963547405.1 uncultured Prevotella sp. | reverse complement strand
CAAGGCGGTGCGCACATTGTTAAGATGATAGGCCGTAGGATAGTCGGTGGCGTCGGCCACAGGCATGTAAGCATAGAGAAACCGCAGAGCTTCCTGCTCCTCGGGCGTCACTTTAAGTCCCTTGATGTTGTAGAACTGCGCGCCGATCAGCTTCATCTTTTGCTGAAAAGCGGTCTCGGTCTTCTGGCGGTAAGCCGCGTCGGTAATGAAATGCTGCGCATGCGAAGTAATCGTCATGGCGAAAAGCAGCAGAGATAGATATGCTTTTTTCATAATAATTGATTAATCGTATTTTTTACGCGTTGTTCGGTGGTGAGCATGAGATTGGCTTCTTCGGCCCCCTTTGCGCCCATATAAACGGACGGATTGAAATAAATCATGCGGCTGGGTTGTGGTTCGCGGGCCGAGAAATGGAAGTTTCTGACGCCCGTTTCACGTCCGATCATAGCGATATTCTGTTCGTTGACACCGCAACCGGCCATAATTTTCAGGCGTTCACCTGCCTTTTCGTTCAGTTGTCGCAGTAGCGCGATGCCTTGATCGGCCGTAGGTTGCTGTCCAGAAGTGAGGATGCGGTCGAAACCTAAATCAATGATGTCTTCCAAGGCTTGCAACGGTTGGCAACAACGGTCGAATGCCCGATGGAACGTGGCGTGCATCTGACCGACGTGTTGCATCAGTAGGGCGTTGGCCTCACGGTCGATGAAACCGTCGGGAGTCAAGCAACCGAAGACTACACCGTCCACGCCAAGCTCCCGACACAGGTCGATATCCATGGCCATGCGCTCTATTTCGAGCGGCGAATAGAGAAAGTCACCGCCTCGGTTGCGAATGATGACATGCAACCGGGTCGCTTTGAGCAGCCGGCGAGCCATCTTGATTTCGCCATAAGAGGGTGTCGTGCCTCCTTCGGGTATGCCGGCACACAGCTCCACGCGGTCGGCACCGGCCAGTTGAGCCTCAACACAGCTCTCGACACTGTTGGCACAGATCTCAATTTCAAATTCGTTGCGATTCATAAAGAAAAGTTTTACGGTTTAGGTTCATTGATATTGCAAAGCTACTAAATTTATTTTAATAAGTAGGTGTTCGCCATTAATTACCGCCATATTCGGCTTTGTTTTTCAGTTTGTCTACCTACCAGCAGAAAAAACATAGCAGACTACACGACTGATACATGTGGGCAGAATGACAAAAAATGATCCATCAGTCTGCTTTTATGCGTAAAACGTTGGCAAAAAGATAGTCAAGAAATTGGCAAACGGAACAAAATAAGACTGTCATTTTTATTGACAAACGACCTCAAAAAAGTGGCATTATTCTGCAACAAAAAACTTTTCATCGGGAATAATGAAAATTTAGCGCGTTTTGTTTTGCGCTGATTATCAGCTATTTAACTATTCAGCCCTATACAACAGCACGATTTCCAAGCCTGTTTTCCATGTTTTAAGCCGCCAAAAGCATAACTTTGGCAGTGTAAAAGCAGCCCTTCCGCGTGCTAAAAGCATAGCTTTCAGCCTGCAAGAGTTATGCTTTTACATCCATGAAGGCCCACTTTCTCCTTTTCACCCCTTATTTTTCACTCTTCCGTTTCTTAGATTGACAAAAACAGAAGGGGTGTTTTGGCGTCACAGAATTTGACAAAAACTCGTAAGTTTTTCCCATTACGCTCAACGGTTATGGGATGTTTTTGCTCATTTTAATTCTTTTGCTCTTGATGCGACTCTTGACAGAGCGTACACTACTTGGGCCTATGCCCATAATATTTCCAACTTCTTCTTCTGTTTTTCCTAAGTATTCTGTAGCAACAAGATATAGATACTGCTTGAGTGAAAGGTTTTTATAGGTCTCGTCTAACTTTGCTACGAAAGGCATATCTTTAAATTTAACGTATTCCAAAAAATCAAAGAAGTCCTGATTACTCCAGTGTACGGTGTTTTGATTACGCAGAATACTTTCGTAAAGCATTTTGCCTTTGCTGAGAATCTGCACCTCTCCTTCTTTCAATGAACTCACTTTCTTTTTCAAAATATTGAGTTCCTGATTGGTTACATGCTGCGAAACCTTCATTTCGTTTAACTGCGTACTGTATTCATCAAGCAATAAATGCTTTTGCAATAGGTTGCGGTAGTTTCTCGCCTGCTTATACTTATGATACAGAATCAAGGAGATAACCGTGAGGATAGAAATAATCAATATGTCAATCGTATAAGTTTGATAGGAATTAAGTTGTTTTTCTCGCTCCTTTCGCTCATACTTTGTCTGAATATCATATATGTTGTTTTCATTATGAATGTATTCCTGCTTTTCCTTAAAAGCCAGCAATGTATCCGCAATATGTGTCGCGCCCTTGTAATCGTGCATAGACTTGCGTAGCCGGAAGAGGCTGTTCAGTACTTTTTCATAGGTATAAACGTCTGTCGTGTCAATCGCCTTGAGCAAGTAGGAATGTGCTTGTTTCAGGGCGCCTCTGTGTATATAGATGTCGGCCAAGACCGCATAGGTATAACTCGTTGGGTTTTCTTTCAGAGCTCTCTCTATGTATTCGTTGGCTTTAATCGAATCGTTCTTACGTTCGTAAGCGTCGCTGATGTTGGAAAGTAGCACCGATTGATTTTCAGGAGTTAAATATTCATAGTATTTTAAGCTTTGACGCAGGTATTCCAAGTTGCTGTCGGGCTTTGCCAACCCGCTATACGCGTTTGCTATATAAGTAAGACTATAGCCCATCCACTCCTTGTTATTGCCTTGTTGTGCCATTTCTCCGGCTTTTCTTGCATAACGTATGGCCGTAGCATAGTTCTTACTCAGCAGGTTGATGTAGGATATTGTGGAATATATCTTGTGTTGTAAGGCGATATTCTGTATTCCTTCTGCCGTTTTTTCTGCCTGCTTGAGCAGTAAAATAGAGCGTTTGCTGTCATTTCGGTAGAAGAACTGTATCACCCCCTTGTAATAATAAGCCCGTGCCAGTTGCTCCGCGGGCCCATGCTCTTCGTAATAAAAAATGGCATAATCTATGGAATCATTTTCTATCGGCAGCTGCTTTCTATAGAAAATTTCTGTCTTCAGCAAAATATAACATGCTAAAATTGCAGAACTATTCCTATCCTCCATGGAAATGTTTTTTAGATCTTTGTATGCATGATCTACCTGTCCTTGCGATAGCAAAGAGTCGATTTTATTCAGCTGAGTTTTTTTAAGGGAATTCTCATTAAACCCATGAAGGAAAAAAAAAAAGAGGAAAATAAAAAGAGTTATTAGCGTTATAAAAAACTTTTTAAAGACATTTTTATTAATATATATACTCATAAAATACTCTTTCTACGGCAATAATGGTTATATATAGAATACAAAGATAAATTTAAAAAACATTTTACAAAAGAATATGAACTTAAAACTTCAAAAACGAAAGAAAATGAATAATTTCCTAAAACTGATTGATTTGATTATTTTTTTTGTTGCAAAAGCATCGTAAAATTTAATTTACAGAAACGAGATAAACCACTATAAATAAAGGATTGTTGCACTGCAACACACGCAACTCCGAATGCCAACCGTATTTTGAAACTATTAAATAATGACATATATTTGCTCAAAACCTTGTGTTAGATATTTTTCAGTTCGCTTACAGAATGTTTGATTAATATTCACTAAAATAATTATAATATGCGAAAAACGTTTTTCATACATTATCTGCTCGCAGGTTTGCTGGCACTATTTTCGCCAAGTGGACATCTGATGGCTCAGGAGGTAGCTGTCAAAAGTAAATTTACCATAGAGGGAACAGTAATTGACAACACCAATAATGAGCCCATTATCGGTGCTACGGTACGACTGAAAAATGGTTTAAAGGGTACGACTACCAACAACGATGGAAAGTTTGTACTGAAAGAGTGCTCCAATACCGACGAACTACAGGTAAGCTACATCGGTTACAAACCGAAGACTTTCGTCGTCGGAAAGAAGCGGCAGTTTACCATTTACTTGGAAGAGAACGCTACGGAACTCAACCAAGTAGTGGTGACAGGATTCCAGAAACTCAAGAAAAACAGTTTTACAGGATCGGCTACCATTGTTACAAGCGATGAATTAAAAAAGATAAACTCAAAGGATGCGGTAAAAGCGCTTGAGGCTTTCGACCCTTCGTTTCGCATACTCAACAATCTTGGCTTCGGATCAGACCCTAACCAGATGCACGAAATCAATATTCGCGGAGCCTCAAGTATCTCTCAAAACAGAGGTTTGGATGTCGAAAACCAACGCTTGACACAGCGCACCAATCTGCGTGACAACCCTAACATGCCTATCTTTATGTTAGATGGATTTGAAGTTGATGTACAAAAGATTTACGATATGGACATCAACCGCATAGAAAGTATGACGATATTGAAAGACGCGGCTGCCACGGCTCTCTACGGTTCACGTGCGGCCAATGGTGTTATCATCGTTACTACAGTGCCGCCAAAGGCCGGAGAGATACGCATAGACTACAACACAACGATGGAACTTACCTTCCCCGATCTCTCAGACTATAACTTAGCCAATGCCAAGGAGAAGTTACAGGTAGAAAAAGACGCAGGAATATATAAAGGAACGTTCGGTGTGGCAACCATAGATAAGGAGCGGGAATATAACGACAAGCTCAACGAAGTAAGACGTGGCGTGAATACTGACTGGATGGCACGCCCCTTACGCAATGCCTACAACTGGCGAAACGACATTTCGCTTTCAGGAGGTGTTAATGAGGTTAGATATATGCTCAACTTAAACTACGACAAAAACGCCGGTGTCATGCGTGGGTCTATGCGAAACAGGTATGGTGGAGGTATGATGATAGACTACAGACTCAGGGACTGGTTGCAGATACAGAACAAAGTAACACTGAACCGAACATCTTACGAAGATTCCCCATACGGCTATTTTAATGACTACTCATTAAACTTGCCTTACGATGCTATCTTTGACGACCATGGTGAATTGCTGCGCGAACTACCGATGTCCCACAAAGCCAATCCGCTATGGAGAGAGCGTTATCTGCAAAGCTACAGCGGACGTGGAGGTATTACGGATATTACGGATAACCTGAGTGTCAACCTGCACTTTACATCGAACTTCTACCTCCGTGGCACATTTAGTATAAGTCAGGTTAAGACTGACAGCAAAACATTTAAAGATCCCAAAGACACTTTCCTGTTTGGTACGGTGGCAAATAATCGCAAGGGAACATTAGATGTTTCAGGAGACACTCGTCTTAAATGGAATGCCAATGCCATGCTACACTTTAATCAGCGGTTCAAGAAACATTTTATAAACCTGACTGCAGGTATTGACGCACAGGAAACCAATGACAACCGTATCTCATATAAACTTGAAGGATTTAACATCGGTAGTCTGAACGAACCCATCTATTCAGCAACACAGACAAATAAAACTATAGATACAAGGTCGAAAACACGCCTCTTTGGTTTGTTGGGAGCACTCAATTATACCTTCGATGAGATTTATCTTTTAGATGCATCGTTCCGTATGGATGGTTCTTCACAATTCGGAGAAGACAAACGCTTTGCGCCTTTTGCGTCTATTGGTGCAGGTATGAATATCCACAACTACAAGTTTATGAAACAACTGCCTTGGATTAATACGTTGCGTCTACGTGGTACGTATGGAAGTACGGGTAAGGTAAATTTCTCTCGCTTTGATGTTATAAGTAGTTATAAGACCGACACAGAGTCATGGTACTACACCGGACCGGCAGTAAGGCTCTTTACGATAGGTAACTCCGCGTTGTCATGGGAAATAACCAAATCGTTAGACATGGGCTTCACTGCCGAATTATTCAACAGGAGACTGTATCTCGAAGCCTCTTATTACAAGAAGACGACAGACGGAATGATAGACAAGATCGGTATTCGCCCTTCGTCAGGTTTTACATCTTATAGCGGTAACGTCGGATCTATTGAGAACAAAGGCTTTGAACTCAGAGCCAACGTAACACTGTTCCGCAACCGCAACTGGTCTGTGGTGGCTAATGCCAATTTAGGTTCTAACAAGAACAGAATCTCTAAATTAGATGATGCCATAGAGGAATACAATAAAAAAATCAGAGACAACTACGATGCGGAAAAGCCCGAATATGCCAGACTACAAAACCGCCCACTCATACAATATTATGTGGGAGCTTCTACCACGGCTATCTATGCCATGCCGTCGTTGGGAATTGACCCAGCCAGTGGCAAGGAATTGTTCAGGAAGAAAGATGGAACAATAACCAAAGAATGGAATGCCAGTGACATGGTGGTGTGTGGTGACACCAATCCTGACGCACAAGGAGCTTTCGGTTTCAATGTGGCATATAAGGGATTATTCTTGAATGCCTCGTTCATGTATGCCTTTGGTGGACAGATCTATAATCAAACCCTGCTGGAAAAGGTTGAAAATGCTCAGATAAAGGATCAGAATGTGGACAGACGTGTCATTACAGACAGGTGGCGCAAGGTTGGCGACATTGCTCCTTTCTACGGATTAGGAGAACGGGAAGCCACAAAGCCCTCTTCTCGTTTTATCCAAAATGACAACTATGTGCACTTCAATAGTTTGGCCTTAGGATATGACTTTGGTAGAAAGTTTGTATCAAGACTCAAACTCAGCGCATTGTCCATATCACTGAACGCGTCGGATTTGGCACGTTGGAATACGGTGAGAGTAGAACGCGGACTGTCTTATCCTTACGCACATACCTATAGTATTAGTTTGCGAGCAAGTTATTGATGAACAAATTCTTAACGACATACAATATGAAACGACGGATATTTTCTATATTAATGACCAATCTCCTGCTCATAAGCATGAGTAGCTGTAATGACTGGCTGAATGTACCTGTAGACGGACAATCTACTGCTGACGAACTTTTTGAAACTGGTGATGGATATCGCTCAGCTCTACATGGCATATACAAGAGTATGGCATCACCAACACTTTATGGCAGAGAATTACAATTTGGTATCATAGACTTCTTTTCCGGACAGTATGATATCAACGTAAATTCTTCCGACGTGTCTAACACCATGTATATTGCTGCAGGCAAACGAGCCTACAAAGATGTAAAGCTTCAACCGCAGATAGACGCAATTTGGCTTTCTGCGTTTAACTCAATAGCCAGTGCCAATGATCTTATCAAGCACATACAGAAGGAGTCAAATGAGAAATTCAGTGCAGGAAAGATAGAGAGAGATGATATTCTCGGAGAGGCAATAGCCATCAGAGCTTTCTTGCATTTTGACATGCTAAGACTTTTTGCGCCTGCTCCCATCAATGATGACGGCGCTAATTACATTCCCTATGCAACGGAGTTTCCGGATAAGCGTGCCACTCATCTTCCTGTGAAAGAGGTTCTTGGCAAAATTATTGCAGACCTAGAAGAAGCAAGGACACTTGTAAAGCCATACGACTTTTCTCCTTTGGGCTTCAGCGCAAGCGTTTCGGGTGAGGCTCGCTTCTATAACAGTTTGCAATATGGTATGGAAGGGGCTACAAATCCCGCCGCACAAGACCAGTTCTTCTTGGGGCGAGGTTATAGATTTTCTTACTGGGCCATCACTGCTCTGCTCGCAAGAGCACACCAATACAACTCCACTTTCGATCCTGCTTCTCTTGACAAAGCTCAACAATATGCACAAGAAGTGTTGGAAGCTACTTTTGACGGTGCCAATTCGAGTAAGTATAATCCTTTTAAAGATGAACGATTTAGTTTCACATGGGTGGATCAACCTGAAGAAATGAATGATGTTCGCATGGTCAGCACACTCATCATGGGGTTGTATAATGAGAAACAACTTGACATTGCTGGACTTGAAAGTCTGTTCCCACGAGAGAAGAGTCAGCACAGCACTACACTTTTTATTATCAATCGTGATGGGCAAGATATCTTCAAAACAACAACAGATATTGACGAAACTACTACAGATATACGTTCTACACGTCTTATCTACGAGCCTAAAAGTTCTTATAGAACCTATCTCTCAACTAAATGGTACGTCAAAGAAAAGAATACAAAAGAAAGAGATCGCACTATTACCATCCTCCCCTTGCTACGAACGTCTGAGCTGAGATATATCTTGGCTGAATGCAAAGCACGTAAAGGCGATTATGATGGTGCTTATAAGATTATCAATGAGATGAGGGGAAACAGAGGACTTGATAGTTATCAACTACCTATTCAGAATTCATGGAATGGATTTATGAAAGACCTCGTCAGAGAAGGACAGCGAGAATGGATAAGCGAAGGACAACTCTTCTATCTCTACAAACGTCTCAACGCTGGGGTAAAACGTGATAATGGGACAATAACTCCTCTGAGTAATGAGGAATGTATTTTGCCAATGCCTGCAGCCGAAACGAAATAACACCTAAATGATGATCAGTATGAAAAAGTATATTTATATTCTGGCCGTTGCCATAACGGTTCTGTGCTATTCCTGTCAAGAAGAACCACTCATGACATTCGGACATGAGCACCATATCTATTTTGAAAAATTCTATAAGGATGCCTATGCGCCAGGTAAAGAAAAGGCAGATTCTACTATCGCGTCATTTTTCTTCTTTGAGGATGATGTGATGGAAATAGAAACGAAACTTGTAGTTAACATGACAGGAAGGTTACTTGAAAAAGACGAGCACTTTAAGCTAAAGGTTGTTCCTGAGATGACAACAGCGAATACGGATGAGTATAAGCTTCAAGATACATACACCTTCAGGGCACACAATGTAGCTGAAAACGCAACAAATCAAAGCGATACGATAAATATAAAGATGTTCAGAACGCCAAGACTCAAAGGACTTCCTCAAGGAGTAAGGCTCACCGTAGAACTCGTACCCATGGGAGATGTTCAATTAGGGCAGACTGAACGCATACGTGCCGTAATCATTCTTACAAGAGACGCTGTAAGACCAGAATGGTGGGATGCCGACGTTACCAACAACCTTTTTGGCGAATACTCAAGTAGGAAATACAAACTCTTCTTGCTTTATATTGACAAGAAAGCTTCTCTCAACGAAGAAATGCTCAAGACTGCTCCATATAAAGCCATCCAATTAGTGAGACGTTTCAAGAAATGGTTAGACGAACATCCTGAAAAGGCAATCGAAGAGGACGGGAGTAAAATGACCGTAAATGTTTAACGACACAAAACAACGAAAGGAATACATTATGGGAAAGAATATAATAACTAATATTATAGCATGTCTCCTCATCGGTGTAACAATGACTTCATGCTTCAGTGACGATGGTAATTATAAATACGAATCTATCAGACCGCCCAAATGGCTTATTGATATAAACACTAACCCCATCTATGTTTATGGACGTGGTGGCTCCAATACACGTATTGACGCTTCCAGATATTTTAATTGGGGAGAGTTAGATTCGTTAGAAAGAAGCAAAGAAGTTCGTTATGAATGGAGAATTAATGGCAAAGTCTTCTCAACGGAGCTAAAAGAGATCATACCTACTGATGAGTTTATGAAACGGTTAGGACTGACAGAATATCCTACACAGTCCTTTGATGGCGATTTTTCTATAATAGAAAAAGAGACGGGCATAACTTTCAAAGCGAGAACCTATGTCACTATTGTGCCACCTATAGCAGAGTGCGACTTCATTATCTATTCCGCTAAAGATAACAATACGCCTACACTTGGCTCACTCTCTGTACTTGGTCTGAGTTATTTACCTGATGCAAGTGGCACATATAAACAAAATTTTCAATTCAAAAAGCATGCCTCTGCAGACATCACAGGAACGCCAAAGAGAATGGACATCTCTTTAGCTCTCAATGTTAGTCGGACAGGTTCTGTTACTACCATTACACAAGAGGGTGACGCGGTGGTGCTCAACGCATCCACACTGGAAAAAGCATGGGACTTAAGTTCTCAGTTCGCAGACGGTGTTCCTGCCAACTTCAAGGTGAGTGCACGACGCGATCAGGAAATGGGTGCCAGCGAACCATCTTTCACATGGGTAGCAACACAAGACGGAAGGCTCTTCACGAGACAAACGGCGAAGAACTATTTAGGAGGTAAATTTATTACGGAACCCTATTACTTAGATCAAAAGGGATATAAGATAACAAACTTCGGACACACGCTTTGGGGTCTTACAAACCTACCATGTTACGATGAAAAAAACCACAGAGTTCTCATTGCGACAGCTTTGCAAGGCGAAAACTATGGCAGCTATCGTTCTTATGTCACCCCTCTAACAATGAATGGATGGCAAGGAGCACCCATTATGGACATGCCTGAAGACACAGAAGTGTTGTATCTCACCGCTATCAATGGCCAAATGTATTGGGATAGAAATAATGGATGGTATCAAATCTATTACAACACCGGAGGAAAGTCCATGGTAGGAACGTTTGCTGTCGACAACCGTACCCGCAGACTCAATATACCTATGGCCTACACCTATTATTTTCCATACGAAGTAACGGGGCACAACCTCAACAAAGAAACTGTATTCCTTACTGCTGCTGCATCGAGATATGGCTTTAGTCAACTAAAAAACAGATGCGACCTTTTCACAGAGGGCGACAAACTCTTTGCCATTGTTAGAAGTGCCACATGGGGAGCAACAACTATCGATAAGATACAACAATTGCCACTAAAAGGAATCACTTCTAAAATAACAGCCATGACATACGATCGCGATGACCAATACACTGGAGGAAGAGATTACATGCACTTGTTAGTAGGATGTGAGAATGGCGATGTGCTGATTTATAATGTTACCAATCTACCTGCTCCAGAGTTAATTGCCAAGTATAATGCAGGCGGGAAAGTAGTAGCCATCAAACAACTATGTGCTGAACGCAATACATTGGATATGTATTGATTTTCATGCTCATGGAACACGATTATAAGTATAATACTAAATAAATTATGACTGTTTTTACAAATTGATTTTACCATTTGTCAGAAACAGTCATAATCAAAATATATAAACAATCAAAACTAAGAAAAATGAACCTGAAAAAAAACTTTAACTTACTGCTCTGTTTTTTTATATTGACAATTACAACACAAGCAGCTGAAAAGAACGAACAACGGGTGGAAGCCTCCGTAAGTGTAAAAAGCTCGTCAGAAGGTGCCATGATCCTCTCGCTGACTAAGGAAAAGTTATGCAACACTTATAGCATGCAACTCTTCACCGCAGACATTGCTACCCGCATTAGTGACGGCATTTTAGCTCAATATTTCAACAACCAAAAAATAAAGAAAGACACATTAGAATTAAAGAACGTAAAGCTTATTGACTTAGGTTTCTGTGTCTTACCTGAGAAAGAATATACGATGCTAACATTGGCGTATGATAAAAATGGTAATCCGGGACTTGTAACAAGAACAACTTTTACCACACCCAAACGTAAGCCTGTAGGAAATCCCCGGTTATCATGTACCATAACAAAGGTAGGACCAGACTGCGTAACCGTGAAATTCAAGCCTAATGCCCATGTAGCTGGTTATGCCATCTGTCAGTTTGAAGCAGGTAGCATTGATAGTTTGGTAACCAATCACGGGCCAATGATGGGCTTTTCTAACGCATCTGATATGATCAGACGCTTCAGCAGCAAAGCATATACGAAAGAAAAAAGTTACACTTGGGATGGAATGATACCTAACTACGATTATGAAATCTGCGCACTTCCTTGGGATAAGAATGGCGTCTACCTTGATATCGTCACCACCCGCGTGAAGACTGCATTACTTGGAGGTAAAGGCGAAGCTACGGTTAATATAGAAATTGGCGAATTTGGCGGAAGCAAGGATACCGGATTTTATCAAGAAGTAATTTATACACCCAATGATCAGGCTGCTGTTCACCGAGATCTCATCATTACAGAAGAGGCCTACAACAGCCATGAAATAGGAGGCGACGAGGGCATTATAAAGATGTTAAAGGAGGAAAAAGCGCAAGATCCCTACTGGAATCAATACCGTGTAGACAGGGCCAAATGGAATGCAGAACCCAATACAGCTTATGTTGCATGTTCCATTGCACGTAATGTAAAGGGAGAATGGGGCAAATTGCAAACAAAGAAGTTTAAGACTCCAGAGAATAAATAAGTAATAGTTTATCAAACATCCTAAATGAAATCAAATATGTGAACATGGATGCAAACATGTGAACAAGAATAAGATATGACTTCAACAATTAAACAACTGGTCAGGCTGACTTTATTTTTATTATCTTTTCTCCCCTTCGCTTCCAATGCACAGGGACTGTCTTCGGCCTTACCTACAGATACGGCTGTAAGAATCGGCACACTCAACAATGGGCTAAAGTATTACATCCGACAGAATAACTGGCCGGAAAAGCGTGCAGACTTCTACATCGTACAGCGTGTAGGCTCTATACAAGAAGAAGAAAACCAGCGAGGGTTAGCGCATTTCTTAGAGCACATGTGTTTCAATGGAACAAAGAGTTTCCCGGGAAACAATGTTATAAGATATTGCGAATCTTTAGGCGTTAAATTCGGAGGTGATCTTAACGCCTATACTTCCATTGATCAAACCGTCTATAATATCTCAAATGTTCCTACCATAAGACAAAGCGCGTTAGACTCGTGCCTGCTCATACTGCATGATTGGGCAAACGCGCTAACACTTGATCCGACTGAGATAGACAAGGAACGAGGCGTGATACACGAAGAATGGAGAGAACGCACCAGTGCCAACTCACGCATGCTTGAGCGCAATCTACCAACACTTTACTCAGGTTCTAAGTACGGCGTAAGGTATCCAATAGGACTGATGAGCGTGGTAGACAACTTCAAGCCCCAAGAACTGCGGGATTATTACGAGAAATGGTATCATCCTTCTAACCAATGTATTATCGTGGTAGGCGACATAGATGTGAATCATACGGAGCGCATGATACATCAAATGTTTGGAAAGTTGACCAACCCAGCCAATATCGCTGCCATCGAGGCGGAGCAAGTTCCCGACAATGAAACGCCAATTATAGTAATTGACAAAGACAAGGAACAACAAAATAGTATCGTAGAGGTATTATTCAAACACGATATTTGGCCTGATTCTCTCAAAAACACAATGGATTATGTCATTGCCAACTATGTCAACAATGTGGCTATTGGCATGCTTAACGACAGATATGCTGAAGCTGCGCAAAAGAAAGAATGCCCGTATCTGGGCGCGTCTGCATCAGATGGTTATTATATCTTTGCCAAAACCAAAAACGCTTTTCGTGTGGCCGCGGCTCCCAAAAGCATGGATCAGACGGCAGAGGCTTTGGAGAGTGCCCTGTCCGAAGCCTACAGAGCCGCTAAACATGGATTCACAGAAGCCGAATACGACAGAGCAAAGATAAATATTCTTAATGGTCTCGATAAGGTTTATAACAACAAGGACAAGCGCGGCAACGCGTCATTTGCGGATGACTATAAAGGAAATTATCTCTCAAACGAGCCGATACCTCCTTTTGAGGAATATTATCAAATGATGAAACAGGCCATACCGCAAATACCAATTGAAGAAGTTAACAGAGTCTTACCAAAGTTGCTGCCAGAGACTGATCGCAACATGGTCATCATCAATTTCAACAATGAAAAAGAAGGCCAGGTATATCCAAGTAAGGAAGCTTTGTTAGATGCTGTTCATAAGGCACAAAAAGCCAACCTCACGGCATACATAGACACTTTGCAACAAAAGCCTTTACTTGCGCAACTCCCTAAGTCCGGAAAGATCGTTAAGGAAACGAAGAATAAAAAGTTCGACTATACCGAGCTCAAACTTTCCAATGGCGTAACGGTAGTTCTCAAGAAGACCGACTTCAGAAAAGAGCAAGTAAGCGTGTCGGCTACAGGACCTGGCGGAAAATCACTCTACGGAGAGAAGGATTATGTAAACCTTGCGGTCTTCGATAATATCATCGGATGCAGCAGCCTTGGCGGATTTACAGGTATGGAACTACCCAAAATCCTTGCCGGCAAGACGGCTAACGCGCATCTTTCGATAGGAGACAAATATATGGGTGTGGGTGGATCCGCGACTAAAAAAGACGTAGAGACCATGTTGCAACTCATATATCTCTATTTCACGGACATAAGAAAAGACCAGAACGCATACAACAACCTCATCGATTCATGGCGTATATCGCTGAAGAACAGGAACCTATCACACCAAACTATCTTCAGTGACTCGCTCACGGCCACGCTCTATGGCCATAGTCCGCGCCTGAAACCGTTCTTGGAAGATAATCTTAAAGACATTGACTACGACCGCATTTTAGAAATTGCCAAAGAGCGAACAGCCAACGCTTCCAAATGGACATTCACATTCATAGGCGATTATGATGAGACCACCATACGTCCTCTGATATGTCGATATTTAGGATCGTTGCCCACAAAAGGCAAAATACAACATGGCCATCTGCTCTCTTCCTTTCAAAAGGGTACAATAGACAACTTTTTTAAACGCAAGATGCAAACTCCCAAAGCAATGGCCTACATGGTATGGCATAACACAGACCTGCCATACAGTATAGACAATGCCATGAAGATGAATATGATAGGCCAAATCCTAAGCATGGTGTATCTCAAGAAAATACGCGAGGACGCGGGGGCTGCTTATTCGTGCGGGGCAGAGGGAGCGTCAGAAAGAGAGGACGACTTCCATGCCTATTCACTCGTAGTGACATGCCCTGTAAAACCAGAAAAGAAAGACATTGCCCTCAAGATCATGCGCGAAGAAGCAGAACGCATGGCCGTATCGTGCGACAAGGCCATGCTGGATAAGGTAAAAGCCTACATGCTCAAGAATGCGGATTTTGCGGTGAAAACCAATAGTTATTGGAGAAATGTCGTTGAAATGTACAGACGTTACGGCATTGACACGCACACGCCTTATAAAGATATCATCAAAGCTCAAACACCGGAAACGTTGTCTGCCTTTATGGCTAAATTCTTACAGGCCAACAACAGAATAACCGTTGTCATGCTACCGGATGAATAATCATTTCCAAAACAGACACTCTTAATGACGCTACAGCCTTTTTAAAGCATGTAGCAACCATACATTTTAGGCGTAATGGACAGCGAGTAGGCAGACCCCTCGCGAATATCCATTACGCCTTCATCTTTCTCTTTCCCTCAAATATTCTTTTATATTGACCTCCGCCGTCATATTACCCTTCTGCCAAACGAGCGATATCCGACTGTCATTTTTATTGACAAACGACCTCAAAAAAGTGGCATTATTCCGCAACAAAAACCTTTTCATCGGGAATAATCAAAAATTAGCGCGTTTCGTTTTGCGCTGATTATCAGCTATTTAACAATTCAGACCTATACAACAGCACGATTTCCAAGCCTATTTTCCATGTTTTAAGCCGCCAAAAGCATAACTTTTGCGGTGTAAAAGCAGCCCTTTAGCATCCTAAAAGCATAGCTTTTACCCTGCAAGAATTATGCTTTTACATCCATGAAGGCCCACTTTCTCCTTTTCATCCCTTATTTTTCACTCTTCCGTTTCTTAGATTGACAAAAACAGAAGCTCGTTTTTGAGTGAATGAAAATTGACAAATTGCCCCTCTTTTCAGCATCTGAAGGCGACAGAATGACATTTATCTCTGCTTATTTATTTTGCGATTTGTTCACGCCTTCTACTTTATAGCTGTTGTTTTTGTAAATAAAAAATCCTATCTTTGCATGAACACTACGATTTTAGTCTTATGTGAACAACCAGATAAAGCCAATCATTACTATCAAAAACCGCTCAATAATAACATACAAACATGAACAAGACTGACGAAGAACGTAAGAACCTCGATGTATCATTGCAAGACTTTGTCAACGATATACGCAGTATTATCAACACAGCTCGAACAAATGCCGTGCGCAGTGTTGATTTCTGTCGCGTGCAAATGTATTGGGCCATCGGTCGACGCATTGTCGAAAAAGAGCAACAAGGCAAGGAACGCGCCGACTACGGTACCTTTCTTATCAAGAATTTAGCCAAACAGATAGTGCCAGAATATGGCAGTGGTTTTTCAGTAAGACAATTAGAACGAAGCAGACAGTTTTACAGGCTTTATCCAAATGCGTCTACACTGCGGACGCAATTGAATTGGTCGCAATACAAGCTACTTATATCCATACCCGATGCCGACAAACGTGAGTATTATGAATTAGAGGCGGTCAGCGAAAGTTGGACCGGACGCCAAATGGAACGTCAGATAAACTCCATGCTTTATGAGCGTCTACTCATGAGCAACGACAAGGAATCGGTCTTGGCCGTGGCTCGTAAGGAACGCGTTCCTGAATCACCGCAGGAGATTATCAAAGATCCTATGGTACTAGAGTTTCTTGGATTAGAGCGTAAAGCATCCTATTATGAGAAAGACATGGAGAGTGCCATCATATCCCACATAGCCGATTTCTTGCTTGAAATGGGAAAAGGGTTCTCGTTCGTGGCCCGACAGAAACGTTTCTTGATTGAGGATGACGAATATTTTGCCGACCTTGTGTTCTACAATCGCTTGCTCCGATCGTTTGTCATCATCGAAATCAAGAGCCACAAGCTAACGCATCAGGACCTTGGACAACTGCAACTCTACACCAACTATTATGATCGTTACGAAAAAACTGCCGACGAAAACCCAACCATCGGTATATTGCTTTGCACGGACAAGAATGACACTGCGGTGAAACTTGCCTTACCTGAACACAACAAAACGATTCTCGCAAGCAAGTATCAACTTTATCTGCCCACGAAAGAGCAACTCATTTCCGAGATTAAAGAAGTGAAACGATTAGCCGCACAAAGTGAAAAGGATAAACTTTCTACAGAAGAATAAAAGGATTAAGCTTCTCTTGCGTTAAGAAGCGATAAACAGAAGATATTGAGAATGACATTTATCTCTGCTTATTTATTTTGCGGTTTGTTCACGTCTTCTACTTTATAGCTGTTGTTTTTGTAAATAAAAAATCGTATCTTTGCATAGATTGCACGAATACCACGATTTTATTTTTTATGGACGACGAGATAATTGACAACGAGCAGCTGGAAAACCAAGAGGAAGAAACCGCTGTCGACACCCATAGCGACTACAAACCCGCAAACAGGTTTGACGCTTCGGCCGTACACCACTTGAGCGGCATGTACCAGAACTGGTTTCTGGACTATGCCTCCTACGTAATATTGGAACGGGCCGTGCCGCATATCGAGGATGGACTGAAGCCCGTGCAGCGGCGCATCCTCCACTCGATGAAACGCATGGACGACGGCCGATACAACAAAGTGGCCAACATCGTAGGTCACACGATGCAGTTTCACCCCCACGGCGACGCCTCCATCGGCGACGCGCTGGTACAGATGGGCCAGAAAGACCTGCTCATCGACTGCCAGGGAAACTGGGGTAACATTCTCACAGGCGACCGGGCGGCAGCTCCCCGTTACATCGAGGCCCGGTTATCGAAGTTTGCGCTCGACGTGGTGTTTAATCCGAAGACCACCAACTGGCAACTCTCCTACGACGGCCGCAACAAGGAACCGATTACGTTGCCGGCCAAATTCCCATTGCTACTGACGCAGGGTGCGGAAGGTATTGCCGTAGGACTGAGCAGTAAGATATTACCTCATAACCTCAACGAGATTTGCGAGGCTGCTATCCACTACCTGCGAGGCGAGGAGTTCCACCTCTATCCCGACTTCCCCACGGGCGGAAGCATCGATGCCGGCAAGTATAACGACGGTCAGCGGGGCGGCGGATTGAAAGTAAGAGCCAAGATTGAAAAGTTTGACAACAAGACGCTCGTCATCAGAGAAATACCATTCAGCAAAACCACCGCTACACTAATCGACTCGATTACCAAGGCGGTAGAGAAAGGTAAAATCAAAGCCAAGAAGATAGAAGACAACACGGCGGCCGAAGTAGAGATATTGGTGCACCTGGCACCGGGCGTTTCGTCGGACAAAACGATAGACGCGCTCTACGCGTTCAGCGACTGCGAAATCAACATCTCGCCCAACTGCTGTGTCATTGAGGACAACAAGCCCTGCTTCCTGACGGTGAGCGACGTGTTGCGCCACAGCGTGGACTGCACGATGGGACTGCTGCGCAAGGAACTACAGATAAGAAAAGACGAACTGCTGGAGCAGCTTTTCTTCGCTTCGCTCGAACGCATCTTCATCGAAGAACGCATCTACAAAGACAAGCAGTTTGAGGAGGCCAAGGATATGGACACCGTCGTGAAACATATCGACAAACGATTGGAGCCATATAAACCCGATTTCATTCGGGAGGTGACGCGCGACGACATCCTTCGACTGATGGAAATTAAGATGCAACGCATCCTTAAATTCAGCAAAGATAAGGCCGATGAGCTGATTGCCCGCATGAACGCGGAAATCAAAGAGATAGACAACGATTTGGCACACATGACGGATGTCACCATCCATTGGTTTGAATTTATCCAAAACAAATATGGTAAGGATCACCCGCGTCGAACAGAAATCAAGTCGTTCGATACGATTGAGGCTACCAAGGTGGCAGAGGCCAACGAAAAACTATATATCAACCGCCAGGAAGGGTTCATCGGTACGGGGCTGAAAAAGGATGAGTTTGTATGCAACTGTTCTGATATCGACGATGTAATCATCTTCTACCGCAACGGTATTTTTAAGATTATCAAGGTGGCCGACAAGATATTTGTGGGTAAAAACATCATCCATCTGCAAGTATTCAAGCGCAACGACCGCCGAACAATTTACAATGCGGTATACCGTGATGGCAAAAAGGGTTACTATTACCTCAAGCGTTTCAACGTGGCAGCCATCACCCGCGACCGCGAATACAACCTGACGAAAGGCACACCGGAATCTAAGGTGGTTTACTTTACGGCTAATCCGAACGGCGAAGCCGAAATCATCAAGGTGACACTGGAGAACGATCCACAGAAACGACGCCGAAGTATCTTCTTGGAGCGCGACTTCAGCTCTGTCAATATCAAGAACCGCAATGCTCAAGGCGTGATTCTGACGAAGCACCCTATCCACCGCATCGGGCTCAAGAGCCACGGACATAGTACGCTCGGAGGGCGTAAGGTTTGGTTTGACGCTGACGTGAACCGCATCAATTACGATGAACACGGTCGTTTCCTCGGCGAATTCTACGATGAAGACCAGATTCTCGTCATCTTGCCGAATGGTGATTTCTACGTGACTAACTCAGACGCCAACAATCACTACGAAGACAATATGATGCGGATAGAGAAATGGGACGAGCACAAGGTGTGGACGGCCGTTCTCTACGATGCCGACAACAACGGACTGCCCTACATCAAACGATTCACGATGGACGCCACGAAACGCCATCAGAACTTCATCGGCGACAATCCTAAATCTGAACTGCTGCTACTGACCGATACGGTTTATCCACGCATCAAGGTGACTTATGGAGGGGCAGACGCGATAAGACCCGCAGAAGAAATCGACGCCGAACAGTTTATCGGACAAAAGGGTTTCAAGGCTAAAGGTAAGCGACTGACGACCTGGGAAGTGGCGAAAGTGGAAGAATTGGAGCCTCTGCGCTTCCCCGAACAAGAGCAGGCAACCGACGATCAGGACGAAGAGAACGAGCCTGAGAATCTGGATCCCGACAAGGACAAAAGCGAACAGCAAGTGATTGACGAAATGACGGGCCAGCTGAATTTATTCTCGGACGAAGACCTCAAGTAATACTTTTCAAGCCATGCGTATCAGGAATATCCTCAGTGCCCTATTGTTGACAGCCTGCACGGCAGAAGTCTGGGGGCAAACCATTATCCACGACACCGTCTACATCGTGATACCCCAACCCAAGCAGACCGTCACGGCCCGCATGGTAGGCTTTGGACGCAGCAACATTCTGGACACCTATCTGTCGCCAGAGAAATATACCGGACCGGAAGTGAAGTATATTTCTCACACCACTTATCACAAGACGGACAGCCGGATGTCTACCCAAATTATCAATCAAGGTAGCTTTGCCTACACGGATAACCGTTCGGGCAACGGCCGCGAAATGGCCGGCGCCTATAGCTTCGCCTACGGACGCCACTACAACTGGTATCTGCAGGATCTTCATCTGAACATCAAGGCCGGTCTGCTGGCTGAAATGATGCTGGGATTTATCTACAACACGCGCAACAGTAATAATCCGGCACAAGCCAGAGCTAACATTTGTCTGTCGCCTAACGCCTCGGCTCGCTACAAATTCAGCCTTGGAAACCGGCCATATACATTAAGATACGAACTTAATATCCCCCTCGTTGGGCTGATGTTCTCGCCCAACTACGGCCAATCGTATTATGAAATCTTCTCACGGGGCAACTACGACCATAACATCGTGGCCACATGGCCGGGAAACGCGCCATCTATGCGCCACATGCTGACAGTCGATTTCACGCTTGGACGCCGTACCTTCCGCATGGGTTACTTAGGTGATTTTCAGCAGGCGCGGGTCAATCAGCTGAAACAACATGTCTATTCCAACGCCATCGTACTAGGCATGGTGCTGTAAGAGAAAAGAATTGCTATGAGAAAATTAAGAAAGATATTCGGACTGGCGCTCTGCGTGTTACTGCCTTTCTTAAGCAGTTGCGTGGACGAAGAGCAATATGCCAATAATCCCAAAGGCAACTTTGAGGCATTATGGCGTATCATTGACGAGCATTATAGCTTTTTTGACTACAAGGCAAAACAATACGGGCTCGACTGGGATGACGTCTACCGGCGCTATAGCCGCCAAATCCATGGCGATATGACCGAAATTCAGTTGTTTGAAGTGCTGGGCAATATGCTGAAAGAGTTGCGCGACGGACATGTAAACCTTTATTCCAGCTTTGACATCGCACGCAATTGGAGCTTTCACGAGGACTATCCAAGTAACATTTCCGACTCGTTGATGAACAAATACCTGGGCACGGACTATAAGATTGCGGCCGGTATGAAGTATAAAATACTGGATGACAACATCGGTTATCTGCGCTGCGCCACGTTCCAACACGAGTTTGGCAACAGCAGTATAACGAATATTCTTACTCACTTTCTGGCTTGCAACGCCTTGATTATCGACATTCGTGACAACGGCGGAGGCATGCTGACCAGTGCGGAAAAACTGGCGGCCCACTTCACCAACGAGAAACGGCTGGTGGGTTACATGCAACATAAAACGGGCAAAGGCCATAACGATTTTTCAGCAATGGAAGCGCAATGGCTAAAACCGACCAAAGGACTGCGATGGCAAAAGAAAGTTGTCGTACTGACCAACCGCCAAGTCTACAGCGCAGCCAACGAATTTGTGAAATACATGAAACGCTGTGGTGCCACCATCGTGGGCGACCATACAGGCGGTGGAGCAGGCATGCCTTTCTCCAGCGAGCTTCCCAATGGCTGGGGCGTTCGCTTTTCAGCTTGCCCCATGTACGATTATCAAAAGCAATCCACCGAGTTTGGTATTGCGCCCGATTATAAAGTCGACATGACTTCCGCCGACTTCCACCGTGGCATTGATACTATCATTGAAACAGGAAGAAAGGTCGCTGCCAGCAAATAAAGATTTCAAGTTTTTCTCTACAATACAATTACCCGTTTATAATCATTTCAACACTGATTATATTATAGATCATAGTTTAATACAATAACAAAACGAGGCGCGGGCCGTGTTTCACAACACAGCCCGCGCCATAACTTAGAGTTAAAATTTATATACGTAGGATCCGTATATAACATACATTTTAATGATAAACTTTTCAAGAGTCGACAGTCGTTTCCGGCGTCGGCCCGATTTTTGGCTTCGTCGTCGTAGTGTGCGACGTCTTTTCGACGGTGTAGAGCGAACCGTCTTTGTTCACGCCCACCCAGATCGTCTTGGGCTTACCGTCCGGCTCGGTCTGCCCCTTGATGGCCAGCTGATAGTGGCGTTTCGAGCCCGTTCCTTCCGTTTTTCCCGTGAACGACAGGCTGCCTTTTTCCAATTTCAGCCGCTCTTCCAGGGCCGCGAAACCCTTTTTCAGCATGGCGTCGTATTCGGCCGTGCGCTTGTCGCGGGCCGTCTGCGAAGTACCGGCACGATGGGCCAGCGTAGAGCGCTTCTTGTCCACGAGGGCGTTGTACTGCGTGATGAGGGCGGCCAGCTTGGGCGTGGTGGGCTCCAGATCGTCGAGCGAGTCCATGCGCCGAATGACGGCAGCAAGCGCCTTGTCCGTAGCCGCACGCAGGGCCTTGATGTCGAACGTGCCCGAGGGAACGGCCGATTTCAGACGCGAGCGGAAACGCTGGTCAAACGCCGTGTTGGCCTTTTCCAGACGGTCGATGTAGGGCTTGGCGGCAAGTTTCGTCACGTGAGCGCCCAGATCGGCCGTGCGCAGGTCGGTAATCAGATTCTTCACCATTCCGCTCTCCTTGTCGTAGTTCACCTGCAGCATCTTGGGATAGCGTGCCATGACTTCTGTCAATCTTTCGGCCGAGGCACGTGAGGCAGCCTCGTCACTGTGCAGGTGCAGGTCTACGAGCAGCTGCAGCGAACGGTAAGCCTGGTCGCGCACGCGGTCCAACTCCTCCAGATCTTTCGTACCCTCTTCCTGTCGCGGCTGGTTCAGGGCGGCATCCTCGGCGCTATAGGCAGACTGCAGGGGCGATAGCACAGGATTCAACTTCGCGATGCCCGCTTCCTTGCACATGGCCAGCACGTGGCCGGCAAACTGAAAATGCTCCATGTTCTGGAGTTGGCTTTTTTGAATTGGTTTAAGTTCCATGTAGTTAAAAGATTAAAGTTAAAGATTTTGTAGTTAAATATCTTTCCAAGGGGTTGGAAACGCTGCCAACGATATTTTCTGACTTTTCAAGGGGTTGGAAGCGCTGCCAACAGTATTTTCTGACTTTCCAAGGGGTTGGAAACGCAGCCAACGATATTTTCTGACTTTCCAAGGGGTTGGAAGCGCTGCCAACAGTATTTTCTGACTTTCCAAGGGGTTGGAAACGCTGCCAACGACATTTTCTATCTTTCCAAGGGGTTGGAAACGCTGCCAACGGTATTTTCTGACTTTCCAAGGGGTTGGAAACGCTGCCAACGACATTTTTTTTCTGAAAATGGTGGACGTTTTCCACTCCCGACAGCCAGTTTTTCGTTTACCGCCCGGCGGTTTGATGCCCCGTTAGGTCGGGACGATCAAACCACGGACGGCAGGCATGTTCTGTTATTATTTGCCCCAAGTTTTGAAGTCATCTGCTCCCCAATCGGAGTCATCAAAGAATCCGCCCTGCTTGGCGCCGATTTCGTCTTCCCCCCCGGGACCGATGCCGGGATCATTTTCGTCAATGGGAATACTCCACACATCCATCAGAGAAGTTGGTTCCGCATAAACGACTTCTATCTCCGGACGTTGATATTTTTTCTTTTTCATTTTCTCTTCAATTATTTTATAACTATCTTTTTACCATTACGTATATATACCCCCTGTGTCGGCCGGGTTACTCTTATGCCGTTCAGGTTGTAATAAGGAGCGTTGTCGCTACCTGACTCGGTCAACTCGTTTATGCCCGTTGTCTCGTCGTCATCTCCGTCGTCGAAGATAAGTCTGTAAGACTTCGCGCCGGCCGTTTTCTTCAGACGGAGATAGGCCTTGAAGTAAGGGAAGTTGACACCGTTGTTCAATTTCACGAGCTTGCCCTGTTTAAAAGCGTAGTACTGGAAACCTGCCTCGTTGGTAATCGGCGTATCTTCGACGGCTCCGAACATACGGTTATCGGCTGTAGGAGTGTAACCCGTCAGGCTGATTGCGGTGTGCGGCTGGTTGTCGTCCATCTCGCAATAAGACGTTACCGCCGCTGTTTGCTTACTGCGGATGAAGGCACCGGTAAAAGCAGGAATATAATAATCGTCGAGGCTGTATGCACGGACGAATGGTTTGTAGGCATCGTTGACATGACTGTAATCTACCGGCACATATGGCTTGATGTCGTCATTGCCTTTTCCTGACGGATACTTCACGTCGAATGGGAAACATACTGTTCCGCCGTGACCCTTGGTCTGCTGCGGGATCTTAGAGGTGATGTTGAGGTCGTGATCCCCTTTCCATGCGCCCTCGTAAGAATCGACTACGGAGGGGCGCACATAGATATCCTGATCGCTATAGAAGGGGTAGTCTCCGGGCTTCTCGTAGTCATTAGAGCTGAGGGTGGCGGGGGTCTTTCCTACAAAATAGATTCCGTTGAGTGGGATTGAGGTCTTGAAAGCATTGAGGCCTATCACGCCGACATCGGCGAGCACTACGATGTCCCTCACCGTTGGAGTGTTCTCATAAGCGAAGTCGAGGATACTGCTCACAGTGTAGTCCTTGGTGGGCCAGTGCTTGTTGTATATGTCTGTATATTCAGCCTCCACGGCCGTCTCCTGTATAATCACCGATGTGCGTGGCTGGTAGAAACTGATGACACCCACATTATCGACGGAGGTGGGGAAGAATTCCGTGCCACGGTCGTAGCCCGTTGCCGTTACAAACGAGGGGTGCACTTCCTTGAATCTGTTGTTGTAAGTATCGATGGTCGGTTTATTAGCAGAAGTCTCATACCACTTCTTGCGCACGAAGATAGTTACATTTTTCAGGTTACCGGACTTATACATGATATTCTCTTCCAGCGTAGGAACCGCATCTTCTCCCATGAAACTGAGCGATTTCAGCCCGTCGCAAAGGGCAATGGCACGCTGACCGATCTTTGTTACCGTCTTTGGGAAGGTGATGTTGGTCACTTTCTTACTGCCATAGAAGCAGTAGGGAGAAACTTCTTTGAAATAGGGTACGAGCGTGTATTTAGAATTTGCCTTACCTGCGGGGAATACTTCAAGTTTTTCCTTATTGATATCGCAGAGCATGCCGTCGAGCGTGCTGTATTTCGTATTACCCGACTCAACCTTGAATTTCAGGAGACTCTCGCAGAAATTGAACGCTCCTTGTTCTACCTTCTCGAAGATCTTGGGCAACGTTATCTCCGTAAGATTCGTACAATGATCGAAAGCCAGTTCCTGAACTAATTTTACTTTTTCAGGCAAAGTGATATGCCTGATTCCACAATCGGCAAATGCTCCTCCGCCGATACGTTCAAGCACAGAGCCTTCTTCAAATCCTACTTTTTCCAAGCCCGCCGTACCTTTGAAAGCACCACTGGCAATATCCTTAACGGTCTTAGGAACGGTGAATTCTTTCAGTTTAGGACAATTTAAGAACACATAACTGTTTATCTTCTCCAGTTGATTCGCCCCGTCAAAGAGAACCTTTTCGAGATTTTTTGCGTTCTGGAAGAGGTTACCCGGCAATTCTTTCAGTAGAGTATTGGCTGCAAAGTGTACTTCTGTGAGTTTTTCCGTATCGGCGAAACTTGCGTCTCCCAGTTTGGCTACGGATGAAGGAATGGTAACGTTCTCCAACGGTGTTTGCTGGAAGGCATAAGTCCCGATTTCCTGAAGTTGTGAGGGGGACAGGAACTCTACTGTTTTCAGCATCTTTGCTCCCTTGAAAGCCGCTTCTTCGATGGTCGTTACACTCTTTGCAATCCGGACTTTCGGTAATTTATGAACATCGGCAAAAGCGAACTTATCAATCTTTGTCGTTCCTTCGGGCACGGTGTATTCGTTTTCCTTTCCACAAGGATAGAGCACGAGGGTCTTTTTGTCATGCGTGAAGAGCACGTCGTTTACTGCCTTATATTTTGAGTTATTTTCATCTACTTCAAATTTCGTGATGAATTGGCAGTTGGTAAATGCTCCCTGGCCAATCGATTCCACATCCTTGCCAATCATTACGCTTTCCAATGCGCTGCACGAATTAAAGGCTGCATTACCGATCTTCTTCGTATTGTTTAAATCAAGCTTTTTTATATTGCTACCGATTGCGGCATTGTCGGCAATTTCAGTAACAGTTCCGGGAATTGTCAGTTTATATTCCGGGTCTACCAACTTATCGTATTGAAAAGGAACGTGTACGAGTTTTGTTCCAGCCGCGTTGCACAAAAGACCGTCTATGTCCTTAAACTCTGCATTACCGTTTTTCACTGCAAAACGAGTACCACTCGTATTAAACGAGGGATAATCAGCATTTTCAGAAATCTTGGTAACAGTAGCCGGAATAGTTATCTTTTGCATCTTCTTACAATTAGAAAATGCCGACGGCATAATCTCGGTCACACCCTCAGGAACGGCATAGTCACCTTCCTTACCAGCCGGAACATAGACCAACTGTTTACCATTAGAAGATAACAAAGCTCCACCCTCTGTCTTATAATTGGGATTTCCTGATTTTACCTCAAACTCTTTAAGTGCCGGACAATCAAGAAAGCATCCGTGACCTACTGTTACACAAGACTTAGGAAGAATTACTTTCTGTAGATTTTTAGGTTTGCGGAGAGAGTTTGCGGTAATTTCCTTAAACCCTTCTGAAAACTCTACTTCGGTAACACCATCTTCCACCTTAGAATCCCAAGGAGAACAGCCTACCACCTTGTAATTTTCCTGATCCATTCCAACAGGAGTCTGCACCGTTGTTGGAATAACTACCCTACCGGTTCCTCCTATTACCAGCACAACAACTTCATTGAGTGAAGGATCATTCAGGTCTTTCTTGGAAACCTTATACTTACAGGTGCCATAGTCGAATACTGTTCCTACGGACTGAGCTAAAGCCCCCGTTGCCGACATTATCATTGCCAGCAATAGCATAAAAAATAGTTTTATCTGTTTCATATATCTTGATAAATTAAAAATGATTTATAAATTTTCTTTGTATATTACTTATGGATAAATGCACCGTCAATAATCGGTGTTATATCAAATGATAAGGCTATGCGACAAAACGCATAAAATTGGGCAAAGAAAACTCGGCTAAGCCCTTTGTTATTGAGATTGCACAGTTCGTCTCGCGCGCGTAAGACAAAGCGTTAGGAATGCGTATAAGCGACGGTGCGCCTATGAGAGAGAGAGAGAGAGAGAGAGTAGCAAATTATTTGGAACTGCCAAATAATCCGACCACTTTTTCACAAGAAAATCGCGACTTTCTTGCGCCGGCAATATGCCGTTCTGAAGGGTGTATTGCGTGGGGAGCGTGTATGTCTCTATCAATCTCAACTTACGTTTTGTTTGAAATTTGTGAACAAAGGTATGGATTCTTTTTGGATTGGGCAAGGAAAATGGATGTTTTTTAAAATTTTAGCGGGGGGGGGTAATACTAGCTTAAAACAAATGTTCAATATCTGATTGCGGTAGAATGGCCTGTATCTTTCTACGGTCAGGCGTATAGTTCACGTTGCTACAAGCAAACAGCCGATTCAACAAATGATCCATTTCCTCGTTTGAAAGAACCTGACCAACGGGTATCGCCGCATTCTGTGCCATACTCAAGGCCAAAGCCTGATTGATTTCATCGCGCACTTCCGACACACATTCGGCTGCCGAAGCCAACATGTCACGGATAACCGACGAAGGCTTTAGCCCGTCTACCCCCGCAGGAACAGCATTAATCGCAAAACTATCGCCCCCCATTTCGGTCAGTTCAAAACCAAAGTTTATAATTTCCGGCATAATCTGTCGCAATGTCGAAGCCTCAACAGGAGTTAGTTGGAGCAGTGAGGGAAACAACTCGCGCTGTGAATCCATGGGCCGAACAGCCAAGGTGTGGAGATAATCCTCGTAAAGAACACGCACATGCGCACGATGCTGGTCAATGATCATCAAACCGGATCGCACCGCAGTCAGTATATACTGGCCCTTATATTGATAATGTTGGGTTGACTTCTCCTCCATATCTCCATCCGGAACGAGAAGCTTTTCTACTGAATCAGCAGGCGTTTCCTGCTGCCCCATTTTTGAAAAGACAATTTCCCCCTCTACTTCTTCATCCGGCAGAATGCCACTATACAACTGCTCCCAATGAGCCGGCGTCTTCGTGGAAGATGTTTCTGAAGAGGCTTTAAAAGGATTATAGTCTGGATTATATTGCACTTTCGGAGTCGAAGCCTGAGACGTTGGGTTAAATACAGGGATGTCGGGACGGCCTTCCAAGTCGAAATCTATTGCCGGAACTTCATTGAACATCCCCACCGCTTCCTTGGCAGCAGCCATAATGATCTGCCACAAGGCCTGCTCGTTTTCAAACTTGATTTCTGTTTTCGTAGGATGAATGTTCACGTCGATGTCTTCGGCGTTCACCTCTATATATATAAAATAAGGTATCTGCTCACCGGTAGGTATCAGGCGTTCGTAAGCCATCATGACCGCCTTATGAAAATAAGGGTGCTTCATATAGCGACCATTGACGAAGAAAAACTGCTTAACACCCTTTTTCCTCGCCGCTTCAGGCTTTCCAACAAACCCGGAAATCTTACACATTGACGTATCTATATCCAACGGCAACAGGTCTTGGTTCAATCGTTTGCCAAACACGTCAACGATACGCTGGCGCAGACTGCCTTGTTTGAGACTAAACATCTCTACGCCATTGCTAAAGAAACGAAATGAAATCTGCGGATAAACCAGTACGATACGCTCAAATGCCGTTATCACATTATTCAGTTCCGTTGTATTTGATTTCAAGAACTTACGGCGTACCGGCACATTGAAGAATATATTTTCAACCGAAAAGTCACAACCCACCTGACAAGAGCAAGGCTGTTGATCTACAAATTTCCCACCGGAAATTGATAATTGTGTTCCAACCTCTTCATCCTGCTGCCGCGTTTTCAGCTCAATTTGGGCAACAGCCGCAATAGAAGCCAGCGCTTCGCCTCTGAATCCCATCGTACGAAGGGCAAACAGATCATCGGCCGTTCTGATTTTAGACGTCGCATGTCGCTCAAAAGACAAACGTGCGTCGGTCTCGCTCATACCTTTTCCATCATCAATCAC
>CAUURC010000031.1:0-28979 GCA_963547405.1 uncultured Prevotella sp. | reverse complement strand
CCTCTGCTTGTAAGGCAGATGCTCTAAACCAGCTGAGCTAAACGCCCTTACTTTTGTAAAGCGAGTGCAAAAGTAAAGAATATTTTTGAATGCGCCAAACAATTAAACGAAAAAAGAACGTCACTTATAGCATTTTGATTCAATAGGGGGTAGCATACTATGATTGAATTTTAACTTCAAGATAAGATTTCTGCCAAATGTAAAAAAGAAAAAAGCCGTTGGCTTATAGCATTAGCTGGTCGCCAACGGTTATATGAATTCTTTAGAAGTTGACCTGTCGTGATCCGTCGGGCTGCTCCGCAATGGTCACTCTTACGGCGTCTTCGGGCAGCAACTCCTCGATAAGCTCGGGCCATTCCATCAGGCAGAGGTTGCCGCTGTAGAAGTAATCCTCGTAGCCCATGTCGTAAACTTCCTCCAATTTCTTGATTCGGTAGAAGTCGAAATGGTAGATGGAGTTGCCATCGCGGTCGGTATAATCGTTGACGAGTGAGAAAGTGGGCGACGTGATGACATCTTCCACACCTAAGACCTCACAAATGGCCTTGATGAAAGTGGTCTTTCCGGCACCCATGTGGCCGTAGAACGCGAAGACCTTGTGGTCGCCCAGTCGGCTGACAAACTCGCGGGCTGCTTCCTGAATATTGTCTAATGACGTGATTTTGATTTCCATATTATGTTTGTTTTGTTTTTTTCTGTATAGCGTTAAATGAACCGTTTCACGCAGAAAGAGTATCATCGGTAGGGTTAAAATATATCGTCAGCGTTTTCTGGGTTTCAGCTTGATGAGTGGAACGAGCACTTCTTCCATCGAAATGCCGCCGTGCTGGAACGTATCTTTATAGTACGACACGTAGTAATTGTAATTGTTGGGGTAGGCAAAGAAACTGTCACCCGTGGCAAATACGTAGGAAGTGCTGAGGTTAGGTGCCGGTAGAAAGGCTTTGTCGGGACTCTTGATTTCAAACACTTGCTTGGTATTGAAGTTCAGGTTCTTGCCCAGTTTGTAGCGCAAGTTGGTATTTGTATTGCGATCGCCGATGATTTTCAGAGGCTTCGCTACCCGGATGCTACCGTGATCAGTCGTTAGCACAACCTGAAATTCCGATGTCGACAGCCATTTGAACAGTTCGTAGATGCTCGAATGGCGAAACCAGCTTAACGTGATATTGCGATAAGCGTTTTCGTTGTGGGCCAATTCGCGTACCATCTTTGATTCCGTGCGGGCATGGGAGAGCATGTCGATGAAGTTGATGACCATTACGCTGAGGTCGTGTTGGCTCCATTCGCTTCTTCGTTCAAATACTTTCGTGGCAGCCTGTGAATCATTGATTTTATCATAGCTGAACGTGTCGTGACGGCGGTAGCGTTCTATCTGCCTTCGTATCAGCTCGGGCTCATTCAGATTCTTACCTTCGTCTTCGTCTTCGTTCACCCATAACGATGGAAACATCTGCTGAATCTGGGTCGGCATGAGTCCGCTGAAGATGGCGTTGCGGGCATATTGCGTGGCTGTGGGTAGAATGCTTGTGTAGAGATTCTCCTCGATATCAAACATGTCGCCCAGCTCTTCTGCGAGCACGCGCCACTGATCGTAGCGCAGGTTGTCAATAACAATGAGCATTACCTTCTGCTTTTGGTCGAGCAAAGGGAAAATCTGGGTCTTGAAGATGTCGTGGCTCATGAGCGGACGGTTGGCCTTGCTGCCGCTTCTGATGGCGTCCATCCAGTCCATGTAATGGCTTTTGACGAATTTGCCGAATCCATTGTTCGCCTCATTCTTTTGTGTTGTGAGCATGTCCGACATATTGCTGTCACTGCCACTGAGCTCTAATTCCCACCTTGTCAGTCGTTTGTAGGTTTCAATCCAGTCGTCTACGCTTCGGCAACTGTCTATCTGCATGGCAATATCCGTGAAACTTTGCTGGTAGCCGCTCTGTGTAACCGACGTCACAATCTCCTTTTTATGAATACATTTCTTGAGCGACAGCAGGATTTGTTTCGGATGAACCGGTTTGATGAGGTAATCGGCAATCTGTGAACCGATGGCTTGATCCATGATATTCTCTTCCTCGCTCTTCGTCACCATGACGATAGGAGTAGCCGGTTGAATGGCTTTAATCTCTTTCAGGGCTTCCAGTCCGGGCAGTCCGGGCATGTTTTCGTCGAGCAATACCAGATCGAAGGCGTGTTGCCGACATGCTTCGATGGCATCGAAGCCATTGCTCACCGTCATGACCTCGTAGCCTTTCATTTTGAGAAACAAGATATGGCCTTTTAAAAGCTCTATCTCATCGTCTGCCCACAGTAATCTTCCGTTGCTCATACTTATGTTTTGTGTTAGAATCCTTCCAAATCGTAATACTCATCCTCCAGCTCCAGTGGCTTCGTTTGGGGCTTGCCCTGCGGTGTCGCCTTCTTCTGTTCTTGTGTTTTCGGTTTGTTTTCACCTCCGATATAGATGATTTCCGTCGGTTCGTTCAGCAAGTTGACACCTGTCGGTTTGATAGCCGCAAAATGCTTGGCATAGAACTGCTCGTAATCCGCGTAACTGAATTGCTTGCCCAGCAGTTCCAGATTAGCCTTGCTGATGATGAGGCTGTGCGCCTTTTTCGTCAGTTGAATGATTGGTTTTCTACTTTGCAGTTGTCGTGCGTAGAGCAGTGCTTCCTGATAGTTCTGAAAACCGCCGACCTTCATGCGTCGGGCTTCGCCGTCGTTTTCAATCTCCAGTTCAAAGTTGCGAATCAGATAGTTGGTGAAATTATAGCGTGCCATCTCGAAGAGGAGCTGATTCTCGTTCAGCGAGTCGGGCGAATAGACGATGACATACAGGTATTCGCCTTTTGTTTCCACGCTCAGTTGTTGTGTGGCAATGCTGTCGCTGTCGCTCATGACGGCCGTGCGCCGTCGCCATAGGTCGTTCATGTCGAAGGAGCCGCTGTGCGGTGTTCTGCCCGCTTTTACGCCATTGATAATCGTTCCGGCCAGTTGGCTCAGTTTACTTTCAGGATAATTCTTCAGCAAGAGGCTCATATCATTCAGGCAAGCCTTGGCGTTGCCCTCATTGAGTTGGCTCAATCCGCCTATGAATACAAACTTATCGCGGTTAGCCCCCATGGGGAATCGCTTGTCCGAGATCGCACGGTTGGCTTTGACAATCTCGTATCGAGCCGCTTTGAAAGCGTCGTAAGTGGCACCGTAGAGCGAGTCTTCCAGCTGTTCGCCGAAGACGGCGTTCTCCTTAAAATAAGGATCGGTCAGTACAGTGGTCCATTTGCTGTCCTTGAACCGTTCTTTGAGCCGTTCGATATAGCTGTTGGCCTTAGTCTCTTGACCCAATCTGGCGTGGAGCAGATACAGGTGGTAATAGGCTTCGTCCATCTTTTCAAACTTTGGATAGTCATGTTCGAGCCGGTTCAATGCCTGTTCGCTCGGTCGTAGTTCGTCGAGTTTGTCCTTGAAGATGACACCGGCGTGGAACAAGGCGTCGGCCAATTGTTTGTGACTTTCAGCTTGTTGCTGTTCTGTAAATGGTATCTGGGCCAGATAGTATTCGCGTTTATGCGGATTCTGTTCGTTACTTAGTGCTTCTGTCGGGCTTTGATTATCGTCCGTGGTTGTCTTTATGGAGTCTGAAGCAGTCGTTGCCATTGCCTCTCCGTTGTCCGACTGACTGACAATCGTTTTATTCGTGCGTTGCCAGTTGTCAACATTGGGGCGAGCTCCCCATCTCTTTCGGAACGCTTCTTTACCCATATTTACCGCCATCGGGTTGTAAAAGTACCAAGTGGCATTTGCTTGGTTGGGCGTGTTTATATTGCCGGTCGGTGTTACGGGGCGGTTTGTCCTGTTGCTATTAGTCCTGTTTTGGCTGCTTTCCTGTTCAGCTTGTTCAGCGCTTTCCTTTGCTTTTTCTTCCTTTTCTTTTTTCTTGAAAGCCTCGATGGCACGGTCTATGACCGCGTTTCGTTCGTTTTCGGGTAGCCGGGCCAGTGTTAGAAGCGAGTCCTGTAGGGAAATGGCTTCGGTGAAAGGCACCAGCTCATCCAGCACTTTCGACCGTTCCGTCATGCTATTATAGTGTTCCTGCGTTTTGTCGAGCAAGCCGATGGACTCCGTATAGCAGCGTCTGGCATTGCTGAAAGATCGTTTGTCCCAATACAAATCACCTAATTTCTGTAGCAGTACGCCTTTTGGCCAACCGGCTTGCGTCGCTTTCCGGTTTCCTGTCTCGTAAGTTTGGATGGCCGTCGTCGTATCACGCAAGCTCAGGTAGATGTTACCAATGGCATAATACACCTGATCCAGAAAGTCTTTGTTCTTTTCCGCCACCGCCATACGTTTCAGTCGGTTGATCATTTGCCTTTGCTGCGTCCCTGCCAGCACACCCGTCATGGCGATGCGGGCGTTAAATTCCAGCTCATAAGGCGGATTCATGCCCACCACTTTGCGATAAGCGTTGTAGGCTTCCTGTTTTTGCGCGGTCTTTTCATACAGTTGTCCTAACAGAAACCATTCACGGGCTTTCTGTTTGCGCCGCATTTCTTGGCGGATAACCTTGTGCAGATAGACAATGGCTTGTGGGTAATCGCCGGTGTGGATATAATAGTTGGCAAAAGCATAGTTCCATTCCTTTTGGGCCTGCCAGTGGATGGAGTCGCGTTGAATTGTCCGTATCATGTCCTCGGCTTCGTAGCGTGAGCCTTGTTCGACAAAACATTTGGTAAGCCAGGCCTGTGCTTTCTGTCGGATAGGAGGCTGGGTCGCGTAGAGATGAGCCATGTGCGAGAAAGTGGAAACTGCGTCGTCCAGTTCGCCTTCGTGGAACTGCGAGCGTCCCATTAGCATCCATGCTTTCCATAAAAAGGGATTATATTCCTTGCGATTGAGCCATTCTATGTCGCGATCGGTCTTCCGGCGCTGCTTATCCCACACGGGTCGCCGTGTGATACTATGCAGTTTGATGGCTTTCTGGCTTTTTTCAATCGCCCGGTCAAAGTTGTTTTTGCCTATCGTTATGCTTTTCTTGTTGCCGATATAGTATAAGGGCAGCAGTTCGGTGTAGTTGTCCTGATGGCCGTTTTCTTTCTCTAAACTTCCTTCTATATATGCTTGCGCCCCATTATAATAAGTATTATACCGTGCGTGAAAGGCATGCCACCATCTTGACCGCGCCGTATTCTGTTGGGTCGAGCATGCCGTCAGAAGCAGAATGATCAGCAGCGACAGTAAAAACTTATTCTTTAATGATGTTCTCATCGGCGACTTTCAGTTGCGATAAAAGAGTTTGATGATTCTTGTAAGGGCGTATATCAGGATGCTGACAAAGATAATCGAGGCTCCCGATGGGACGTTGAGCGTATAACTGATTATCAGGCCTAGCAGGCAGTCGATCCAACCGATAAGTATGCTCCATCCTATCATCTTTTTATAATTGAAGGTCAGCAGGTTGGCTGTCATCTGGGGAATCGTCAATAGGCTGATGGCCAGCACGATTCCGATCATCCGTAGGGTCGATACAATGGTGATTGCTATCAACGCCATCATCACGTATTCGGTCGTCTTGACCGGTAATTGCTGTGAAAGCGCAAAGGTGCGATCGAAGGCTACGCTGATAATAAGGCGGAAAAGCAAGGCAAACACAATCACGACAACCACAGTCAGTAGTCCCAATAAGTACAAGTCGGCTGTCTCGATAATCAGAATATTGCCGAACAAGAAGGACGGCAGGTCGGTCATAAAGCCGGGGGTGAGGAAGCTGAAGATAATTCCAATGCTCATGCCGAGGGTCCAGAAGAGTGCGATAGCAGAGTCTTCGCGCACGTCAGTCTTCCTTGACATCCACTGAACGCCAAACGCGCACATCACGGCGAAGGCCATGGCCGAGAGGATAGGATTGATACCGAGGTACACTCCCAGGCCTATGCCGCCGAACGAGGCATGCGTAATGCCACCGCTGATGAATACCAGTCGCCGCGTTACGATGTAAGTGCCGATGAATCCGCATACAATGCTGGCCAGTAATGAGCCGATCAGCGCGTTTTGAAAGAATGTATATTGAAGAATCTCCACTTTTTTGATTTTGAAAAAGATAATCGACGAGCCGGTCGTTACAAGTCATCTGTCAGCGCAAACACCTCATCCTTCAATTGGTTGGGTAGGTTTACGCCACGCAGCGTGAGGCTTCGGGTCCATCCTTTTACCTCATTGGGCCGCATCGTATAAAGCACTTCAGAGAATTGTTCTACCTCTTGCTCCGTATAAGTGTCTGACTCGCGTCCTCGGAATACGTCGAGTTCCTCGTCGTCGTAATATTCTATTTCCTTAATGGCTGCCTCCATCATACATTCCTGTTCGCATTTATCATTCTCGCCATTGCACGTACTGCATGATTCTTGTATCACAATAGGCGCTTCCGTGTCGTCAGCAGAGCGGTTGAAAAGCGTGAACAGAGCCGTAACGAGGCCCAACGCGACTAATATAATTACCAAATAGAGCATTTCGGTCCGCGTTATTCTTTTACGTTAATATTGAAACCGGCCCGCTTCAGATCGTCCCAGAAGTGTGGATAAGACTTGCTGACCACTTCGGGATGATTGATTTCGAGTCTTCCGGTCTTCATCGCCATCGGTGCCAGAGCCATGGCCATGCGATGATCTTCGTGGGTGTCGATGGCTTCGCCTGTGGGTTCACAGCGTTCGCCGGTCCAAATCAGCGTGTCATCGTTTTCATCGGTCAGCAAGAAACCTAACTTCCGCAGTTCTGTTTTCAGTGCCACGATGCGGTCGGTTTCCTTTATTTTCAGGCTGGCAAGCCCCGTGAAGCGGAACGGAATGCCCATTCCGCAGCAGGTCGTCACCAAAGTTTGGGCCAGATCGGGCGAATTGATAAAGTCGTAGTCGAGCCGTGGCAGCATGCAACGCTGGCGTTTCAGTCTCACGGTCGTCGGTTTGCCGTCTTCGGTGTTGGCAAACTGTGTCTTCACGCCCAGTAGCGAGAAGATATATTTCACCACCGAGTCGCCTTGCCTTGAACCATCCATAAGCCCTTCTAAGGCTATTTGGGCATTGTTGTCGGCTGAAAGTGCCATCATTTCGTACCAGTAACTCGACGCGCTCCAGTCGTTTTCTATCAGATAGGGACAACTCTTGTAGGCCGAGGGCTTCACGGTGATCGTGTCGATATCAGTCCAATCGGCTATGCCGCCGAACTCCCGCATGGTGCAAAGTGTCAGATCGATGTATGACCGTGAAGCGATTTCGCCTGTCATGCGCAGTTCCAATCCCTTTTGTAGTATCGGACCGATCATCAGCAGGGCCGAAATGTATTGCGAACTGACGTTGCCCGGCATGTCTAAATGCCCGCCTTCAATGGTTTTCCCATTGATAAGGAGCGGCGGAAAGCCCTCTTCGCCCAAGTATTGAATGTCGGCTCCGAGATAGCGCAGCGCATTGACAAGGATGCGAATGGGTCGCTTTTTCATGCGCTCCGTGCCCGTAAGGGTGTGCGTGCCGCCTGTGCAAGCGAGGTAGGCCGTCATGAATCGCATGGCCGTACCGGCCGCCTTGATGTCAATTTCGGCCGGCATGTCGCGCAGGGCATGTATCATTACCGCGGTGTCGTCGCAGTCGGAGAGATTGCGGGGTACTATGTCGCCCCCCGACAGCGCGTGGATAATCAACGCCCGATTGCTGATACTCTTCGAAGCGGGCAGCTGAATGTGGGCCTGAAGGCCGGTAGGCGGTGTTATGATATAAGTTGTCATGATGAAACCGTAGTTAAAAGAGAAAACGATTTAATAGGCAAAAGTGCCGTGTTCCACAACGATGCCGCTTGCCGGCTGTGTTGCGCGCGTCGACTTGTTCTTTCGCGGCCCCGGCATGAGCAGACCGTAGTAGAGCACTTGGCGCATTCGATCTCTCTGATTTTTTGAAAATTTGTAAGCCAGCGTGATGGCATAGTCCATGAGGTTGGCCGAAATATAAGGTTCGCCCTCGCACGGAGAACGCCGGGCCAGTTGTGTTGCGCTCAGTGTTCCCGTAGCGTTCTTGAACATTTCTCGCAAGTTGTCCTCGTATTCTATGCGGTTATAGCTGGGCGTATCTTTGCAGTAGTCCGTATCTTCGCAGTTGTTCAGATAGCCGTTTCTGTCCTCCGCGAATACATGGGTTAAGCCCAGGTAATGTCCCAGTTCGTGAGCCAGCGTTACGTTGGCGTCGGTTGACATGTATTTGTAGCCATTCTGTCCTTTGTCCGCGCCATAGCGGGTTGACTCATGATACACATAACTGCTGTTGAGACAGGAACAATGCGTGTATTTCAGATTGGCTTTGGTGATGGGGTGGCCATGTGTTTTCACTTTCTGAAGGCCTTCCAGCGCGTGTTCGTCATCGTTCATGACGGGCATACTGCTGACTCCCATGACATTGCTATGCTCCTCTTCTCCCTTTGGCGCAAAGGGAAAAACCATCACATTGATGTATTCGTTCAGATCCCAAAGGTATTTCTTGTTGTCGGCAGATGAGATAAATTCTTCCTGTTTAATAGGGAAGGTGCCGTCGTAGCGGATATATTCAACGCCCGGTGTTCTCAGTTTTTGTCCTTGAGAATTGTGGGTAGCGGCAAGAAAACGAATGTTCAGATTTGCGCTTTCTCCATAAATGCCCCCTTGGTAAAGCTCATTCACGCGGTTAAGAAGCGTGCGCAGTCGGCCGGCGTGGATATACTGGGTCGTATCGCTCGCGTTTTTATAAAATACGTGGAAGATGACAGGCATCTTATAGGTGTATTGTTCGTTGATGACAGCCTTGGTGTTGTCGTCATCCTGATCGATCGTTTCAATTGGAGAAACGTCGTCTTCACCCTTGCAACTTTGCAATAAGCACATGGCTGTTATGGCGAAGATGAGTAAATATATCTTCTTCATCTTATTTCTGTATATCATTATAAAAGAGGTGGCGTCACCAGCGGTTTGCGAGCCGAATCCTATCGTGTTGACTTATACCCCTTCTTTCCTACAAAGTTACTGAAAATGGCATGAAAATCATCAAGAGAATACACTTTTAAAATATTTTAATTGATTTTGTTCGCTTGGTTTGTAATTTATCATTACCTTTGCAATCGCTTACAAAAAGAGCCTTGTTCGGGATGTAGCGCAGTTGGTAGCGCACACGTCTGGGGGGCGCGAGGTCGCCAGTTCGAGTCTGGTCATCCCGACAAACATAGCAAATAAAGAGGGTGCATCAAACAGATGCATCCTCTTTTTTTATTCTCTTACATCATATTTTACGATATTCGATGCGTTATATGCAACAGAATAAAAGCAAAAAAGCCAAGTAGTTGTTTGTTAACTACTTGGCTTTTGTTTTGTTGGGATACTCGGACTCGAACCAAGAATGACAGGACCAGAATCTGTAGTGTTACCATTACACCATATCCCAAGATGATTTATTCAAGAAATTACTATCTCTTGTTTGCGTTTGCAAAGGTACTATAAAAAGTGGAAACTACAAAGTTTTTGGCTGACTTTTTTACGGATACCTCACATTTTTTTATTTTCAGATGCTGTAATGCTCGTTTGGGGGACTTTGATTGTGGGCAAGAAAGAAGAAAGCCGAGGTATATTCATCCCCCGGCTTTGCTTCTGAAACGTCGTGAAAATATAATTTTCGATTATAGATTTGCCAGTTCGATAACCTTATCGACGGCTTGATTGATACCTTCGAGATTCTTACCGCCGGCCTGAGCATAATGCGGTTGGCCGCCACCACCGCCCTGAATGAGCTTGGCCGCTTCACGGATAATTTTGCCGGCGTTGAGTTCGTGGTTCTGAACCATATCATCGCTGAACATGACGGTCAGCAGCGGTTTGTCGCCGGCGGTGCTGCCGATGACAGCCACGAGGTTTTCAGGCTGTGCCTCACGCAGTTTGAAGACGAGATCCTTGGCCGCACCGGGCTCCAAAGGCAATACGGCCTTGATGACTTTCACGCCATTGACGGTGCTTGCACGGTTGAGCAACTCGGTCTTGGCGCGCTCTACAGCCTGCGCTTGGAACTTTTCTATTTCCTTTTTCATATCATCGTGCTCATCAATATATTTCTTGATGGCCGATGTAAGATCCTTGGCGTTGTTGAACATGCCCTTCAATGCCGTTATCGTATCTTGAAGCAGGTAGATGGCATCTTCACTATTCTTACCCGTAAGGGCCTCGATGCGGCGGATTCCCGCTGCTACACTGCTCTCGCTGATAATCTTGAAGAAGCCGATTTGGCCCGTGCTCTGCGCGTGGATACCACCGCAGAACTCGCACGAAGGGCCGAAACGCACCACGCGCACCTTATCGCCATACTTCTCACCGAAGATAGCGATGGCGCCCAAACGCTTAGCTTCTTCCAAAGGAGTGTCGCGATGTTCGTCGAGCGGCAAGTTCTGGCGAACCATTTCGTTGACGAGTTTCTCTACTTGGCGCAACTCTTCGTCGGTCACTTTCTGGAAATGAGAGAAGTCGAAGCGCAATGTAGTGGCATCAACATACGAACCTTTCTGTTCAACATGGTCGCCCAGCACCTGCTTGAGCGCATAGTCGAGCAAGTGGGTAGCCGTGTGATTGGCAGCCGAACCATTGCGTTTGTCGGTATCTACACACGCCATGAAATCGGCGGTGATGTCCTTTGGCAATTCCTTGATGATGTGAATGCTCTGGTTATTCTCGCGTTTGGTGTCGATGATGTCGATGGTTTCGTTTTCTGAAACGAGTACACCTTGGTCGCCTACCTGACCTCCCATTTCGCCATAGAACGGCGTGAAGTCGAGTACAACCTCGTAGAAGGTGTTCTTCTTCTGCGTTACTTTGCGATAGCGGAGGATATGGCACTCGTATTCCGTGTAGTCATAACCCACGAACTCCTGCTCTCCTTCTTTCACAATCTCCCAGTCGCCGCTCTCCACAACAGCCGCGTTGCGGGCGCGGGCCTTTTGTTTGGCCATTTCCTCGTTGAACCCTTGCTCATCGACAGTGAACCCATGCTCACGACAAATGAGTTCGGTCAGGTCGAGCGGGAAGCCGTATGTGTCGAACAGACGGAACGCGTTGACTCCATCGAGTTGCGTCCGGCCATCGGTCTTGAGCTGTTCCATGTCGGCATTGAGCAGATTGATACCCTTTTCGAGCGTGCGGAGGAAAGAGTCTTCTTCTTCTTTCATCACACGACAGATCAGCTCTTGCTGGGCAGAAAGCTCGGGATAGGCGCTGCCCATCTCCTGAACCAGTACGGGAATGAGCTTAAATATAAAGGCCGACTTCTGATTCAGGAACGTGTAAGCGTAACGAACGGCCCGGCGCAGGATGCGACGGATGACGTAACCGGCCTTAGCGTTGCCGGGCAACTGGCCATCGGCAATAGAGAAAGCTACGGCACGCAGGTGGTCGGCGATAACGCGCATGGCCACGTCGACGTCTTCTGTCTGTCCGTATTTCATGCCCGAGAGGTTCTCAATCTCCTTGATGATGGGTTGGAAGATGTCGGTGTCGTAGTTGGAGTGCTTGTTCTGCAACATGCGCACCAGACGCTCGAAGCCCATACCCGTATCGATGACGTGCATCGGGAGGGGCGAGAGTGAACCATCTGACTTGCGGTTGTATTGCATGAACACGATGTTCCAGATTTCAATAACCTGCGGATCGTCCTTGTTGACGAGTTCGCGGCCGGGCACTTTGGCTTTTTCTTCCGGCGTACGTGAGTCTACGTGGATTTCGGAGCATGGACCGCAAGGGCCCGTATCGCCCATTTCCCAGAAGTTATCGTGCTTATTGCCATCGATGATGTGGTCGGCCGGCACGTGCTTGGCCCAATAAGCTGCGGCTTCGTCGTCGCGTGTGAGGCCTTCTTCCTTAGAACCTTCGAAGACGGTTACATAGAGATCGGCCGGGTTCAGGTGCAATACGTCTACCAGATATTCCCATGCCATGTCGATGGCGCCTTCCTTGAAGTAGTCGCCAAAGCTCCAGTTACCGAGCATTTCAAACATGGTGTGGTGATAGGTGTCGTGTCCCACCTCTTCCAGGTCGTTGTGTTTTCCGCTCACGCGCAGGCATTTCTGCGAGTCAACACGGCGCACGTCTTGTTCGGGATCTTTCGTTCCGAGGATAATATCTTTCCACTGGTTCATACCAGCGTTCGTAAACATCAGCGTGGGGTCATCTTTTATGACCATAGGAGCGGATGGTACGACTTTATGTCCGTGAGCTTCAAAGAATTTTTTGTAAGACTCGCGGACTTCATTAGCTGTCATCATCATTATTATCGTTTAAATATTCTTCCTTTTGAAAAACGTTGCAAAGATACAAATAAAATGAGAATATGAAATTGGGAAATAGCATTAATTTGCTATCTTTGCATAAGATAGGCTGCGTTCAGCAATCCGAAAGCAAGCTTTCATTGCGTTCACTTGCACTATCTTTGCATAAGATAGGCTGCGTTCAGCAATCCGAAAGCCAGCTTTCATTGCGTTCACTTGCACTATCTTTGCATAAGATAGGCTGCGTTCAGCAATCCGAAAGCCAGCTTTCATTGCGTTCACTTGCACTATCTCTGCACAACAAGACCAACCAAACGCGTTTATTATGGCACTGAATACCGATAAGAATCTGAAGTTATACTTCTCTATCAAAGAGGTAGCGAAGATGTTTGACATCAACGAAAGTACGTTACGCTTTTGGGAGACGGAATTTCCGCTCCTCAAACCTAAAACGCAAGGTTCCAGTAAGGTGCGTCAGTACACGCAGAAAGATATCGATCAGATAAAGGTGATTTACAATTTGGTGAAGGTCAGAGGCTTTAAATTGGCCGCGGCCCGTAAGATGTTGAACGAGAATAGGGAAGGAGTTGATCGCAGCGCGGCCGTCATAGAGACCTTGACGAGCGTGAGAGACGAACTGAAAGAGCTGAAGCGCCATCTCGATGGTTTGGTTTAAAGAATATAAAATGATAAAGGTGGCATTTGAAATGTTGTGTTTTGGATGAGCGTTTATCGTGATTATAAGTTTTGGGGACGGCAAACCTGCTTGCTTCCGGTGGAGTGGTAAATTGGCTTTTTGTAAAGTTTGCTGACTAAAAACACGACCTTCTGAATACTTCAATCTAGAAAAATAAAGTGGCATTTTGACCTTCTGAAATGCCATGAAATAGGAGTTTTTTGCTTATTGTAGTGCTTTTATCTTGTAAAAGTAGCCCTTTGACGAGCCGAAAGGGCTGCTTTTGCGAGCTAATAGTTATGCTTTTAGGAGCCAAAAGGGCTGCTTTTAGGGGATGTTATCAGCGCTTTTGAGGGCTTGTTTTTTGTAAATGATTGAAATACAATGCGTTGCAAATATGGCGTAGAATTGAGAATTTTCGACCAAGTATGCCCTTGGCTGAGAATAACGCAAGCATTTGAAACGCTTTGTCGTGATTTTTCATAACCGTTGATGCCCAAATGGGGCTATCCCGATGGCTTGCCCGGTGGGCTGTTGTCGTACAGCGAGGCTACATGATGATGTGAATAGGGAGAAAAGAAAGTGAGGATATGTCGAAATTGACACATCCTCACCCGATTGACTCTCTAATTCAGAGCACCATGTGTGCGAAATGCTCTTTATAACTTTCTAATCCTGAATATAAACTTACGGAACTTAAATATAACTTTTTAAGCATGTGAAACAACCTATCATTTAAATAATGACTCTCTATTTTTGAAGCGCAATAGTTTGTTTTCTCATTCAATTACATGTTTTTGTAACGTGCTGAGGGTTCTATTTTCAATCTTTTACCTTGTTTGCCTATTGTTATCTTCTTGGTCCAAAGCTGCCTCGGCTGCGAGACGAGCCAAACGAACCTCCGCCAAATGAGCCTCCGCTGCGTGCACTGTTGCCAGATTCTCGGTTTCCTTCAAAGCTCCCTCGGCTGTTTGAGAAACTTCCGCGGTCGCCCGAAGCGCGTGGCGTGAATGAAGGATTAGGAGTGGAATTGTTTCTGTCGCTATTAAAGCGGTTGCTGTTAAAAGAACCTCTTTCGATAGGGCCGGAATGGGTTACTGTTGTACGCGTACTGCTCTGGCGACTTTCAAAACTTCCATTGCTGCGATTGCCAAAATCGCCATGGAATCTGTGAGTGTCGGTATAGGAATCATCGCGGTAATCTCTTGAGCCGAAGCGTCCGTCGCTTGTTCTGAAAGAGCCATTAGACCGTCCTCTGAAACTGCCATTGCTGTAAGGACGGCTGTCGTAGTTCCGATTATCGTAAGAACGGCTGCCACGCGCAAAGCTGCCCCGACTGTAACCACGTCCGTAGTCGCCGCGATTGAATCCGTCGCGCATGCCGAAGTATTCGCCTCGAATGGATGGCCGACCGTATGTGCGACCGTGATACCAAGAGCGTCCGCCGTTTACTCTCCAGCTGTGGCCACCACGATACGCGGTGACGAACGGCGGGCGTCCGAAGTAGAAATAGTCACGGCGCGGATAGCGTGCGTAAACGCCGAAGTGCCAGAAGCCCGCGTTCCAATAGAGGGGACGGTAGAAATAGCCGGCGGCCAGATAAGACTGGTACTGCCAATCCAAAAGAATATAGCTCAAGTCGAGATTACGCTGCTGCCAGCAGGCGCCATAAAGGTCGTCGTAATCGTCGATGCTCAAAAGATAGTCGAGGTTTATTTCGTAAGCAGCTTCGTACTGATCGTCGGTGAGATTCAGTTCGTAGGCCATCTTGTCTGTCAAGAATAGCGCTTGCTCCCGTGCCTGCTCATAACTCATGGCCTGTGCTGATACTGTCAGTGTCAGCAGTGCTGTAAGGGCTAATACAAACTTCTTCATCGTTTTATGCTTTAAAGGGTTATTTCCTTGCTTGAAAGGGCGTCCGGAGGATGAATTTCCATGTCGGATGCCGCTTCGTCTTCACTTTCTGACGCAAAGATAAGGCAATAAAACGATGGGAAAAACGGATTTTCCCTAAATGGAGAGGGGGGAATCCCTATGGTTGAAATGAGGATGGAAGAAGCGGGGAATTATTCTTCGGCTAATAATTGGCCGTCGAGTGTGAACACCTTTACGTGTCCGTTTTCGTAGATGGCCAGTGTTTTGGGGTTGCCACCTTTAGGAAAAGTGATTGAACCCGTGTTGCAAATGAGAGTCTGTTCTTGCCGGGTGAGTTCCCAAAGATGGGTGTGTCCGTAGAAAACAAAGTCGAAACGACCTTTGGGAAGTTCCACCTTATTATATATATGACCGTGGGTCAGGAGGAGTTTTCGGCCTTGATCGACCAGCAACATATAGTCTTGCATGATGGGAAAGTCGAGTAGCATCTGGTCGACTTCGGAGTCGCAGTTGCCCCGAATGGCCACGATTTCATCGGCCATGGCATTGAGCGTGTCGGCAATAGCCTTGGGATTGAGTCCTTCGGGCAGCCCGTTGCGGGGGCCGTAGTTGAGGATGTCGCCCAGAATGCACAGCATGTCGCAGTGTTGTTGATGATAAAAAGCGAGGGCCTGTTGCAGGGTTGGCAATGAACCGTGGATATCTGATAAGATTAAATACTTCATGCGGGTGAATGATTGGAGGGTTATACGTTGGGCTATGGCTTGTTGTTTCATGAATGATGGTCATCACCTGTTAAGCTCTAAGCCGGGAAACGCGCCTTGGTTGGCGGCTTCTTCCACACGGAAAGCGATGCGGTTGGCATCCATTCCTTGCAAATAGTCTTCGTAGGCGGCATAACATTGCAGCCGCGGAACTTGTCGGCCGCTTTTGGTTACTTCGACGGTGGCTTGCAGTTTGAACTTTCTGCCGTTGGAAAAGGGAATGTATTGCAGGCTGTCGGGCAGCAGTCCTTCGTCGACGAGCGTCTGTAGGTTGCCGGTATATACGCCGTGGCGATGCAGATAGGCCTGTTCGGCCTTGCCGAGGACGAGCATGTGGCGGCGCACAATCTGTTCGCGGCGATGCTGTTCGCGGTCGAATCGGATGGGGGAGTATATACTGAAAAAGCTGAGAACAATAAGAACTAAAACCGATAATGAAAGAATGAGATTATTATTTATTTTCATGTGGAAAGCGGTTTTTATTTTATATTTTTGCACAAGCGTAGCAAGCAGGCAGCCTGAAGAATGGCTTGATAAGGCCGGCTTGTGTAAACTTGATACGTGCAAAGTTAATAAAAAAAGCATAAGGCGTCGGTTTGCCTTTGTAAATTAATATATGATAACAGACGAGTTGGTGTTTACCGTGTCCCGCCGGTTTGGTCATGCTCCTACGGCCGACCAACAGAGGGCCTTGGAAACGTTTGCCGCCTTCATGTTTGATCGTGACGAACAGGTGGTGATGTTGCTGCGTGGCTCGGCCGGAACAGGAAAAACGAGTCTGGCAAGTGCTGTCGTGCGGACATTGACAACGCTGAAACAGAAACTTGTATTGATGGCACCAACGGGCAGAGCCGCGAAAGTTTTCTCGCTCAATAGCGGCTGTAAGGCTTTCACCATTCATCGACGCATCTATCGCGAACGGAGTTACAGCGGACTTTATGGCTCTTTCGTGTTGAATCATAATCAGAGTGCGGATACGCTTTTCATGGTGGATGAGGCTTCGATGATAGCGACAGGGCAGGGAGGAGACTCCGGTGGCAACTTCGGTTCGGGCAGTTTGCTTCATGATTTGATTAGTTTTGTCTATTCGGGTCGCAACTGCCGTCTGATGTTGATAGGCGATAAAGCGCAGTTGCCTCCCGTGGGCGAAATCGAATCGCGTGCTTTGAGCAGGCTGCAGTTGGAAAGCATGGGGCTGAAGGTATATGAATGCGACCTGAACGAGGTGGTGAGGCAGGACAGCCAAAGCGGTATACTCTTCAACGCGACCATGATTCGCGGGCTGTTGGACACGTTGGCGACGGATGTTTCGGCTTGTCTGGCCTTGCCAAAGATTCATTTCAAGTTGTTTGCCGATGTGCGGAATGTGCCCGGTAATGAGCTTATCGAAGCCCTGAACGGCAGTTATACGGAGGTGGGGGTGGACGAAACGATGGTGATTACGCGCAGTAATAAGCGGGCGAATATCTACAATCAGGGAATCCGAAATACGATTCTCGATTGCGAAGACCGTTTGGCAACGGGCGATATGGTGATGGTCGTTAAGAATAAGTATATCGACGAGCCTTCCCAGACGTCTGACGAGCAGCGGCTGGGTTTCATAGCCAACGGCGATCGGGCCTGTGTGCAACGAGTGCGGAATGTCCGCGAACTCTATGGATTTCATTTTGCCGATGTCACTTTGCGGTTTCCCGACTATGACCAGCTGGAAATGGAACAGACAGTGATACTGGAAGCGCTCACGACAGAGGCGCCGGCGTTGAGTCAGGAGCAGAACGAGCAGCTCTTTCAGCGGGTTATGGAGGATTACGCCGATGTGCCCTTGAAGCGCGACCGCATGGCCAAACTGAAACAGGATGATTACTTCAATGCTCTGCAAATCAAGTTTGCCTATGCCGTTACCTGCCATAAGGCGCAGGGTGGGCAGTGGGCGCACATTTATTTAGATCAGGGTTACATGGCCGAAAACATGTTGACACCCGATTATATTCATTGGCTTTACACGGCGATGACTCGTGCTACGGAGAAACTTTATTTGGTAAACTGGCCTAAAGAACAAACGGCAGATCCGGAAGAAGATTAAAATGAGGAGCTATGTGGCGGATGATCGGACTAAGATATATAGGAGAATACGGGGAATGATTGTGACAACGGAGTGGATGGAAACATGGTTTCGCAAGTTTAATGATGACTATTTCGGCGCGGGATTGCCCCTGCCCGTTCTCAAGACATCGGCTGCCCGCACGCGGTTGGGGCAGATGTCGTGCAAGTGGACTAAGCGATGGGGACGCACAAAATGCCATGACTTCATCATTAAGCTAACCACTTATTATGATATGACGGAACGACAGGCGCAGAACGTGTTGCTCCATGAGATGATTCATTACAGCATTGCTTATACGGGATTGAAAGATACGGCTCCGCATGGCGTCGTTTTTCGGGGTATTGCCGATAAGTTGAATCGACAATATGGTTGGGACATCAAAGCCATGACAACCACGAAAGGATGGAAAAAGGCCGAGTCGGGCAAGGCACGTGTCAACCGGCGGCCTGCCACTTATTTGATATTAGCGCTCAAAATGAAAGACAACCGACGTTTTCTGTCGGTTGTCAATCCTCGTTACGCGTGTCAAATAGATCTCCGGTTGAGGCGGCTGACCGACGTGGAGCATTATGGTTGGTATGCTTCTTCCGATTCGGCGTTCGACCACATGCCCATCGTCCGCTCACCGCGAGGCAAGCGTGTGTCGCGGGAAGAGTATGAAAACAGAGTGGCCGTCATGCAACAAGTGTTTTTGAAGTGAGTGTCGGTAGGTAACAAGTTCAACTGCAAAAAAATCTCTTGATAAAAATAGAAGATGTATATCGTGAGTATGAAGTTTAACACATCTTTAGAAAGACTTTAATAGAATGAATGTTGCCTGTTTTTTTGCTTGTGTTTTGCAAAGTATTTGATAATCAGTGGTTTATATAAAAGATGTTTTTGGCGTTATGTTAGCTAAGTTTTTCGTTTTCAATCGATTACACAAGAATTAACATAGTAATATAAAATATATTTGAAAAATATTATTATCTTTGCATCGTTATTATAATATATATGTGTCTTTCTAAATAGAGAAAGTTAATTAAAGCTTAAAATAAAGATCAAGTTTTTATATATAAATACAACTAAATTATGAAAAAGTTTTTAATGGTACTGGCTTTTGCCGGAGTTTCAATGTTTGCTTTTGCTCAGGATACTGACCCTGTAGAAAAGTATAGCGTTGGTACCAATTCTTTTTGGAGTAACTGGTTTCTTCAAGTAGGCGGTGACTTCAATTCTTGGATTTCCAACGAAGAACATGGACGTGGCTTGAATAACGGAGATCATTTTGGTGCATTCTCCAGCAAGCGTACAACTTTTGGTGGTTCTGTAGGTATCGGTAAGTGGTTTACCCCTGGTATTGGTCTTCGTTTAAAGGTACAGGCTTTGGATGCAAAGAGAGTTGACAGCCCAAATCCTGAAACATTTAAATTTTGGATGACACATGCTCATGTTATGTTTAACTTGAGTAACCTCCTTTATGGCTACAATCCTAACCGTGTTTGGAATCTTATTCCATTTGCAGGTGGTGGTATCGGCCGTACGATGACCTCTAATTTGTATGCTATGATATTAGGTTTTGGTGTGCAGTCTTCATGGCGCGTGGGTAAGAATGTTAATCTCTACCTTGAAGGTGGTTGGAACCGTGCAGAAGAAGATTTCGATGGCAACTCAAACCATTATGTAGCTCATCGTGGTTGGGATTGTAAAGACAATCAACTTTATGCTGAAATTGGTTTGTCATTCAACCTTGGTAAGGCAAGATGGAAGAATACTCCTGATGTAGATGCTGTTAAGACTCTTTCTCAGTCACAGATTGATGCTCTGAATGCACAGCTTAATGATGCAAATGCAGAGAATGAGCGTCTCAAGAATATGCTTGCAAAGCAGAAGCCTGCTACAGAAGTTAAGATTGTTAAAGAATTTGCATCTATTCCTGTATCAGTATTCTTTGATCTCGACAAGTCTGTTCTTGCTACAAAGAAGGATTTAGTAAATATTGGAGAGGTAGTAAAGTTTGTTAAGGAGCATAACTGCGGTATTCTGGTAACAGGTTACTGCGATAGCGCTACTGCTACTCCTGAGTACAACCAGGCTCTTTCAGAGCGTCGTGCTAACAGAGTTGCTGATGAACTCGTTAAGTTAGGCGTTGCTCGTGAGAAGATTCAGACAAGAGCTGCTGGTGGTGTTATGGATCTTTCTCCAGTATCATTCAATCGTCGTGCTACAATTGAAGTTGCGAAATAAACAATCACTATTGTGATTAAGCAATATGAGGATGTGTCAAATAGGCACATCCTCTTTTTTTATATCAAAATAATGCGTAATACCTGTTTATTGGCATTACGGGTGAGGGTGTATACCACTGAGATGTTTAGCGGGTAGCAATATTAAGCGAAATAATAAGTTGCAGTAATTGAATCATGCATCCACTCTTGTTGCTTCATTAGTGTCCCATTATATAGTTGTCTGCTAAATCTTTTCGATATATAAAAGTTAAGGGCTGAAATCCAAACGAGGATTTCAGCCCTTTTTGTTGCTTTTGATTTGTACTACAAAGCTTTTATAATATGCATAAAATAACACATTTTGCCAGACAGTAATAAGTAGAAACAGATCATTAAATCGCTTGATAAGTCAACGTTTCCCCGTGCTAACTGCCAGAGAGGCTTAATTATACCAAACTTATCGTATAAAGATAGATGACCGCGGCAGGCATGGCCATGAGGCTGGAGTCGAAACGGTCGAGCATTCCGCCGTGGCCGGGCAGGATATTACCGCTGTCTTTCACGCCAAGAGCGCGCTTGAAGAGACTTTCCACCAGATCGCCCCACGTGCCGAATACGACAACAACAAGCCCCAATCCCATCCATTGCGGAATGGTGAGCAGAGCGGTATGTCCCATGGAGCTGTGAAGGTTGAAGTAACCCACGGCAGCGGCTGCCGCAAGAACCAGCAGGCCACCACCAATGCTGCCCTCCCAACTCTTGCCCGGACTCACGCGAGGGAAGAGTTTGTGACGGCCCAAGAGCGAACCGCTGCAATAGGCACCCGTGTCGTTAATCCATAAGAAGGCAAATATACTCATGGGCAGCAGCCAATCGTAGGCCGGTGTCATCGTTCCGTCGCCATGAAAGCCCAGCAGATTAATCATCGACATGGGCAGCGCGATATACATTTGGCTGAACATCGTGTAGGCCCAGTTGTGCAGTGGGTTCTTCTTTTTCAGATATAGTTCGCTGATGAAGAGGTAGACAATCGTGAGCAGATAAGGAATGAACACCGCCGAAGGCGTCAGTCCGCTGCAAAATCCTGCTATCGCCAGGAAAAAATATACGCCGGCCGCCGTCGTGATGAAGCGGTTGATTTCGACATCCTCCGTGGCGTTAACCAGACCGCTAAACTCCCAGATGGTCATACCCGTGATGAGGGCGAAAAGCCCCACCATCACGTCGCCTCGATAACAAATGCCTACAATCATGATGGCTACGAAAGCAATGCCGGTGATGGCACGAACGATCAAGTTCTTCATAAGCTTTTATTTTTTTGAAGGGTTATGTTTACTCTTTATCTTCTGCGTCGGCAACTTGCTGCTGTGCCAATTTGGCCTCATGTTCGGCCTGTGCCTGCTTCACTTCTTCAGGCATATCTTCGAGTTTAGGCGCGTTCTTGGCGTTTTCCTCGATGATTTCTTCGGCACGGCTCACCCAAGGTCGCTTGCCAAAAATGGCTTCCACGTCCTCGGCATAGATAACCTCACGGCTCAGAAGCAGTTCAGCCAATCGGTTGTGACCTTCCTTGTGCTCTTCCAATAGCGCTTTGGCACGACTGTATTCGTCGTTTACCATTTTCAACACCTCGTCGTCCATGATCTTCGCTGTGGTCTCCGAATACGGGCGAGTGAACTGATATTCCTGATTATTATAGTAGCAAATGTTGGGCAGTTTCTCGCTCATGCCCGCATAAGCCACCATGCCGTAGGCACTCTTCGTGGCGCGCTCCAAGTCGTTCATCGCGCCTGTGGAGATATGTCCCGTAAAGAGTTCTTCAGCCGCACGGCCACCCAGCAGCGCGCATATCTCGTCGAGCATCTGCTCCTTCGTTGTTATCTGTCGCTCTTCGGGCAGATACCACGCCGCACCCAAGGCCTGACCACGGGGCACAATGCTCACCTTGACCAGCGGGTTGGCGTGTTCACAGAACCAGCTGACTGTGGCATGACCGGCCTCATGCAGCGCGATCGAGCGTTTTTCCGCAGCCGTCATCACCTTGGTTTTCTTCTCCAGTCCGCCGACGATGCGGTCTACAGCGTCGAGGAAGTCCTGTTTGTCCACAAGATTCTTATTGCCACGGGCTGCGATAAGGGCCGCCTCGTTGCACACATTGGCGATGTCGGCACCCGAGAAGCCCGGTGTCTGACGAGCCAAGAAGTCTATATCAAGGCTCTTGTCGATTTTCAAAGGACGCAGATGCACGTTGAATATGGCCTTGCGTTCCGTAAGGTCGGGCAGGTCTACATTAATCTGGCGGTCGAAACGTCCCGCACGGAGCAACGCCTTGTCGAGCATGTCGGCACGGTTGGTGGCCGCCAGTACGATGACACCGCTGTTGGTGCCGAAGCCGTCCATCTCCGTGAGCAGCGCGTTGAGCGTATTCTCGCGCTCATCGTTGCCACCCATTGCCGGGTTTTTGCTGCGGGCACGGCCCACGGCGTCGATCTCGTCGATGAAAATAATACAGGGCGATTTCTCCTTGGCCAGACGGAACGCGTCGCGCACACGACTGGCACCCACGCCTACGAACATTTCAACAAAGTCGGAGCCACTCATCGAGAAGAACGGCACGCCGGCCTCACCGGCCACAGCCTTCGCCAGAAGCGTCTTACCTGTTCCCGGAGGGCCTACGAGCAACGCGCCCTTGGGAATCTTTCCGCCAAGTTCGGTATATTTCTTCGGGTTTTTCAAGAACTCCACGATTTCCTGTACCTCCTGCTTTGCGCCTTCCTGGCCGGCCACGTCCTTAAAGGTGACGCCCACCTCGTTGGCCTTTTCATACAGCTTAGCCTTGCTTTTGCCCACGCTGAATATGCCACCGCCGCCGCCGGCGTTGCCACCACCGCTCATGCGACGCATCATCCATATCCAGAACACGACGAGCAATGCCAGCGGTAATATGCTTGAGAGAAACATGTTGAGCAACGGATTCGACTTGGCGTTCTCATAACTGAACTCCGTTATCTTACCGGCATTCTGCTCGGCCGACAGATAGGTGTCTACATTCTCCACCGAACCGAAGTCAACGCTTACGTAGGGATTGGGCCCCACTTGTTTGGCACTCATGTGGAACACGTCCTGAATGTGCTTCGGTTTGACATACATCTTCAGGTTTTTTTGGTCCGAGTTGACCACTACGTTCTTGGCGTAGCCTTTCTGTACGTATTCCTTAAACTTGGTGTATGTGGCTTCCTGGCTTGCGCCGCTGCTACTGAGCAGGCTGTTGCCTGTGTTGGTGAAGAGCAACATGGCGGTTGCGATAATAACGAGGATATAGAGCCAGTTCATATTGAACTTCGGCATTTTGGGCTCGTTATTATTCCCGGGATTGAAGGGGTTGTTCTTATTGTCCATAAATCAGTTAATACTTGGTTATATATCGATTGCCATCGACAAATAGCATGCCAATGTTAATACAAATTGGGCACGTTGGTCAAATTGGCGTCTTCCCACAGGTTTTCCAAGTCGTAGAAACCGCGTGTGTCGGGTTGGAAAATATGTACGATTACATCGGTATAGTCAATGGCCACCCATTGGTCGTTGCCCAGTCCGATGACGTTAGAGGGCTTCTCATGCAGCTGCTCTCTCACCATGTCGCTCACGCTTCCGGCAATGGCTTCCACCTGTGTGGGCGAATTGCCTTGGCAGATCACAAAGTAATTAGTGATGGCTCCGTCAATCCGGCTGAGGTCTACGATGGTAATATCTTCGCCTTTTTTCTCCTGAATACCCGATACGATAACGTCTACTAATTTTGTTGTTTGATTCATCTATTGTTCTTTCGTTTTATATATTATATAATGTCAGTTTGCAAAGATACGTCGAATATGTCGCTTTGCAAAACAAATGGGTTATTAAAGTGACGCGGAGTAGGGGGTGGAGACCGCTCGGGAGGCAGCCTACACACGATTTAAGGCAACATGTGCGCATCGTTTCGCAGTTGTGCGCACAGCTATCTACCAGCGTTCCTTCGCTTCTAACTTCACGTGTTTTACCTTTCCGTTCAACCCTCTGATGTCCAAAGTCTGCTTAGGTTCGTCAATAATATTCTCCTCTTCGTCCCATGTGAAAGTCTTAGTAGGCTTCCCGTTCACGGCCACGATGGTGTCTCCTATTTCCATGCCGGCTCTTATGGCGTCGCCGCCTCTTACCAAGGAGGACACAATCCAGCCGTCACAGATGTCGGTGCGGCTTCTGAAGCCATAGTCGTATTCGGCGGAAGGGTCCTTGTCTTTCATGAAACGCTTGATGTAAACGCATTGATGGGCGATGTCGAGCAGCAGATTGTATTTCGACCAGATGGCATTGCCGACGATTCCGAGATACTCTCGCTTGCCCATGGCGCCCACTCCCTCAGGTAAGTAGCTGACGATGGGCTTTCTTATCGTGTCTTCGCCGATGACGATGAGGTCAGATTGCATGTCGATATAATATTCTTGCTTCTTACTCCCGATACCGAAATTACTGATGTCTGTAATTAGTCTTTTTCTTGGAATGGAATCCAGATTATACTTCCTTGCAGCTTCGCTCGTGAAATCAATCGTTCCACCGCTGCCAGTGTCCATCAGAAACAGACCCCGCACAATGGTATCTCCAATCTGGATGGTCGCATTGAATAAAATCTTACTGTTTTTGTAGACGATGGGAATGCGCGTATAGTCCGCTGTCTTGGCAGGAAGCGAAGGGTGTCGACGCATATATCCGTGCTCGAAGTTAATCTCGAAGAACGTTGTATTGACATCCCTATTTCCGATAATGCCATCAGTATGGCAGTCTACGATGTCTCGTAGTGAGAAGATGGGCACAATCTCATAAGTGCTCTTGATATCACCGAGTTTGACTTTTGTAGTATCCGTGATAATACGTACCTGTTTCGTTCCGGCTGCGCCCTTGGCTTTCGCTGTGGCAAAACGACTTGGTTTCCATTTGGATTGGGCAAGGAAAACGCTGTCAACGCCAAAAAGGTTGGCGCCACCGGTGTCGAAAATGAGATTACAGCGGATGGAATCGTTAATAATCGTGGGGAAATAAAGATGCCCCGCATACTTGAAAGGAATGCTGTCGTTCGGGGCTGCGTGAGATGAGGCTACGCATAGAATCGACAACACCTCCAGAATGATTTTTCGTTTGAGTGCTGACATGATTGTAATGTGTTGAAAACGGGTGGTATATTGTTGCGATTAATCCTCTGCCGAAGTCATGTCATTGTACAAATCAACCGGGCCGAGATGCACATCTTCGTATCTTCTTGCTCCAAGTGTTGGTAGGTAGAAGTCGAATAAACCGCTTTGACGGCTTCTTTTAGGCTGACTTTGGGTGTGCGGAATATCGAAATTGGCTTCCGGATATTCAAGAACACCATAGCTGTCAAGCAGCTGCATGGCCTGTCTTCCCGTCAGTCCTTTCTCATGTTTATACTGCTCTATGCAGAATGAAATGAAGTATGCCTTATCTAACACTTGTCTATCCATTCCGTTCCTTCTCCTTTCTGATTCGATAAATTGTCTATGCAAATTAATAAATAAATCCGTTAAATATCGCATGAAAATAGATATTTGTGCGTTTTTTCATAGATTTTTAGTTTTTTCGGTGATACTCAACAGGGTGTGTACGATTTATTCGTCGCCCTGTTTCTATATAATTGATTGGTTTGGAGCAAGTCTTTGCCAGAGATTTTTTGGCAAATCTCTTTCTGAATTTTTATGACAAAAAGGCTCAAAAAAGTGCCATTATTTTGAAATAGATTTATTTTCGTCGGGAATACGCAATCCTGAGCGATTTCGCATTTCGTTGATTATCAGCTGTTTATGTATTTTGAGCATAAAAACAGGGTAGCGGAAAGCCGTAAAATGAGTGTTTTTAGCTTGTAAAAGCGCCCTTTTTAGTTGCTAAAAGCAGCCCTTTGAGGAGGTCAAAGCTATGCTTTTAGCCGATGAAAGCATAGCTTTGGTAAAATCATGCCTCCGAAATGAGCTTTTCAAAGCTTCGTTAAGGCTGTTTCAGAGCCGGATGGTGTCGCCTCCAAGGGGTGTTTTAGAGTGAATAAAATTTGACAAATCGGCCCTTTGTTCAACGTGTGAAGCCAACAGAGCGATATGCAATGGAGTGGCTCATGCGCATGGCGAGCAGACGGAACGTGATGAATCAGGCTCTACTTTTTCCTCATATTGCTTGCAAGTTTCGATTTTAAAACTTATCTTTACGGCGTGAACTTTTAGAATAGTTGCTTACTCTTAACTTCCAACTACGATGAGACCGTCAGCGGAACACAAAGCGATAAGCCGATACACGCCATCCGAAAAGCGTGAAGGAAAGGTGCAAAGCACGCTTTCTGCTCATCGTGTTTGCTTATTTCCGAAAGAACACAAGCCCCATAACGGTTCACGCACGATGAACAAACCAGTTCTGTTTTTATTCAAGAATAGCGATGAAGGCCCTGCGAAGCTACCGTAATAAACAAAGCGGCCACTAACCTATAACCTATATTTTAAAACCTTTACGCCCCAAGTCTCTGATACGGCGTTCCCACTCACAACGGGTCATGGAGAGACAACAGAATCATGAAAACGTATATACTCCGGAACACCTACGCGGCAATCGCCGCACTGTTCATCGCCTTGTTTGCCCTGCCACAACAGACGCGGGCAGAGACCAAGTACGATCTCTGGATAGCCGGCACGCAGGTAACCTCTGCCAACTGTAACAACCTCGCCACGATCAGTGGTGTCAGCGGAACGGTAAAGTACGACCCGGCCAATAAAGTTCTCACACTGCAGAAAGCTGTAATCAACAGTGATGATGCCAATGCCATTAATTCGAACACCAACGGCTTAACGATAAAGGTTGTTGGTAAAAACACTCTTACAACTAAAGGCAACGCAACTCTTTGCTTCTGGCAACCAGGGACTATCACGGGGGGGGGAGTGCTTAACCTGAAGAGCGAAACCGACTGTGCTATCTACGCAGCCGGAACCAACCTCACCATCGACAACTGTACCGTGAACGCTGAGAGTGGAGCATGGGGCATAGCGGGATATAGCGGCAGTAGCGAGAAACTTACCATTAAAAATGCTACGGTAACAGCCATAGGAACAAAAAAAGGTTCTATCCGCGACTTCGCCGAGCTCAATCTGATAGGCTGCGACATCACCCAACCTACGGGAGCTAAGTTCGACGAGGACAAGCACTGTGTGGTACAGAATGGAGAGATAGTAAAGAGTTGGGTAGTGATTAGTAAAAAAACGGTTACGACATTTTATGACCTTTGGATTGCCGGCACGCAGGTAACCTCTACCAACTGCAACGACCTCACCACGATCAAGGGTGTCAGCGGAACGGTGAAGTACGACCCGGCCAAGAAGATTCTCACGCTGCAGGGTGCTACAATCGATTGTAATATCGCCAATCCCATTTACTCGCACATCGACGGCTTGACGATAAAGGTCATAGGTACAAACAAGCTTATAACTGGCCGGGCATCTCTTTACTTCACCCAACCACTGACTATCACGGGGGGTGGGGTGCTTAACGCGAAGAGTGAAAGAGACTGTGGTATCTTTGCAAACAGAACCCACCTCACCATCGACAACTGTACCGTGAACGCTGAGGGTGGAGACTATGGCATAGCGGGAAATGACGGTAGTAGCGAGAAACTCATCATTCAAAATGCTACGGTAACAGCCGTAGGAACAAAAAAAGGTTCTATCTGCGACTTAGCCGAGCTCAATCTGATAGGCTGTAGCATCACTGAACCTACGGGAGCAACGTTCGACCCATCAAAGCACGGTGTGGTACTGAACGGAGAATTTGTAAATAGTAAGGTGGTGATAGCAAAGACATACGACCTCAAGATTGCGGGCGTAGAGGTTACTTCTGCCAATTGGAGCAACCTCGCCATAATCAACGGCGTCAGCGGAACGGTAAGGTACGACCCCGTGAGCAAGACCCTTACTTTATATAAAGCTACCATTAAGTCGGAATATTCCTGCATCAAGCATGCCATCGAGGGGTTAACCATCAAGGTAGAGGGCGAATGCAAACTCGAAACAAATGTGAAGAGCTCTGACGTATACTCGGCAGTAGAGATCAAAGGCAACACCACCATCAAGGGCGATGGAATACTTGAGCTGGAATGTATGGGCAACGACTTCTTGACCGGCATTCATATCGGTTCCGCAAAGACGCTCACCATTGAAGACTGCAGGGTGAGGGCCTATGCGCACCTGTTGGAGGCATATAGCAATGAAGCTCCTTGTGGCATCAGGGGCGTCACAGGCAGCCGGCTCAAGGTCAAGAAAGCTACCGTAAGGGCTTGTGGATACAGCCAAAACGATATGACGGACTGGGGCCATGCCATCAAAGATATCGATGCCTTGGATATGGAAGACTGTTATATCACCAATCCTGCGGGCGCAAAGTTCGACGCGTCGCGGAAAGGTGTAACATTCAATGGAGAGCTGCTGTCTGACGTTACCATAGCAACCCACTACGACCTCATAATTGCCGGCGAGTGGCTAACCCCTGCCAACTGCGACAACCTCGGCAAGATTGACGGCGTAAGCGGAACGGTGAAGTACGACCCGGCCAAGAAAGTTCTTACACTGGAGAATGCTACAATCGATCGTAATTTCGCCGCTGCCATTTCCTCGGGCATCGACGGCTTGACGATAAAGGTCATAGGTACAAACAAGCTTATAACTGCAGACCGGACATCTCTTTCCTTCACCCAACCACTGACTATCACGGGGGGTGGAGTACTTAACGCGAAGAGCGAATGCCGCAATGCTATCTACGCATACAGAACCCACCTCACCATCGACAATTGTACCGTGAACGCTGAGGGTGGATACTATGGCATAGCGGCAAATCACGGAAGTAGCGAGAAACTCATCATTCAAAATGCTACGGTAACAGCCATAGGAACAAGCGGCGGTTCTATCCGCGGCTTCGCCGAGCTCAATCTGATAGGCTGTAGCATCACTGAACCTACGGGAGCAACGTTCGAC
>CAUURC010000030.1:0-31413 GCA_963547405.1 uncultured Prevotella sp. | reverse complement strand
GGATCCTGAGCTGTTTAAGGCACTTGCCGAAATTGACGCACAGGCTTACGTGATTGATCCGATACCCAATTCATGGAAATTTGACGCCGCAACCATCAAGAGTAAAGCTTTAGAGGGGGTGAGGCTGTTGCGCCAGAAGACTAATGTGCCCATCCTGTTGGTAGAAAGCCATGAACTGAGCGACAACGTGATGCGCGCCAATGCCTATAAACCCTATAAGCGTGGCAATGAAGCGCTACGCGAGGCCTACAAGATGTTGAAAAAGGAGGGTGTTGATGACCTTTACTTGTTGACACATGACCGACTGAATCTGACTGAAGATGGCATGATAGAAGGTCTTCATCCGAACGACATCGGTTCGATGATTTACGCTCAGGCATACGCCAATGCGTTGAAAGCCATCGTCGGCCCGAAGATAATCGCCCACCGTGGCTATTGGGACACTGCGGGGAGCGCGCAGAACTCGATTGCTTCGTTGATGAAAGCCGACAGTATTCATTGTTATGGTTCGGAGTTTGACCTTCATTTGACGGCTGATGGTAAACTGGTAATCAATCACGATGACACCATTGACGGTATCTTAATAGAAGAAGCGAAGTGGAAGGATATTATCGATCACAAGCTGGGCAATGGAGAACGTCGCCCGTTGTTGCACGAATATCTGGCGGCCGGCAAGAATTGTACGACCCGTTTGGTGCTGGAAATCAAGAAACATAAGTCAGAAAAGCGCGAGAACGTGTGCGTGGATGAGGTCTTAAAGGCCGTAAAGGCTTCGGGAATTGCTGATCGTGTCGACTATATTTCTTTCAGTAAGAACGTTTGTCAGCGACTGGCCAAGAAGCAGAAGGGAGCTAATATCGCTTATTTGAACGGAGACGCAACGCCCGATGAGGTAAAGTCGTGGGGCTGTAATGGTATTGACTATCAGTATCAAGTACTGAAACGACACCCCGAATGGATTCGCCGGTGTCATGAGCTGGGCATGACCGTCAATGTATGGACGGTGAATAAGCCCAAGGAGATTAAATATTTCATAGAAGCTGGTGTTGATTTCATCACGACCAACAATCCTGTGAATGGACTGGAGCAGGTCGGTAAGGTGGAAGAACCGGAATAAACAGCCGGATTTACTGGAATGATATTAGATAGAATCTGACGATAGAAAAGCAATGAAGCCCAAGGCCCATTGCTTTTTTTGTTAAACAAGGTTTGTTGATTTTGTTTGGATTGTTTTTTTATGTATATTTGCAATTACAACATTTTATAGATTTTGAATATGGATCTTACAGAAAGATTTATCAATTACACAAAATTTGACACGCAATCGAGTGAGGATTCGGAGAGCGTGCCCAGTACTGCCAAGCAATTAGAATTTGCAAAGTATCTGGTTAAAGAACTTCAAGACGAGGGCTTGGTTGATGTGGAAATGGACGAGAAAGGTTACATCTACGCCACCTTAAAGTCGAATACGAAAAAGAAAACACCGACCATTGGTTTTATTTCGCACTATGATACCAGTCCCGACGCCAGCGGAAAGGACGTCAAGGCCCGTGTTATTCGTAATTATGATGGGAAAGACATCGTGCTGAGCGAAGGAATTGTTTCTTCGGTAGAGAAGTTTCCGGAGTTGAAGGAGCATGTGGGTGAAGACTTGATTGTCACAGATGGCACGACATTGTTGGGCGCGGACGACAAAGCCGGTATTGCGGAAATCGTTCAGGCCATGTGTTATCTGCGTGACCATGATGAGATAAAGCACGGAGATATTCGTGTAGGGTTCAATCCGGACGAGGAAATCGGGAAGGGTGCCCATCATTTCGATGTAGAGAAGTTTGGTTGTGACTGGGCCTACACCATGGATGGCGGTGATGAGGGTGATTTGGAATATGAGAATTTCAATGCCGCCGGTGCCAAAGTTCATATAAAAGGCGTGAGCGTACATACGGGTTATGCTAAGGGTAAGATGTTGAACGCCAACAGATTAGCTTGTGAGTTCAACGCGATGATACCTGAGACAGATATCCCCGAGACCACGGAAGGTTATGAAGGCTTTTATCATTTGCTGAATATCGACAGCCGAACGGAAGAAGCCAAGCTCAGTTATATTATCCGTGATCATGACCGCGCGAAGTTTGAAAGTCGAAAAGACTTTATGCAGGCGTGCGTAGATAAGATGAATGCCAAGTATGGTGAGGGCACGGTGACGATAGCCATGAAGGATCAGTATTATAATATGAAAGAGAAGATTGAACCCAACATGCACGTCATAGATATCGTTTTGCGAGCCATGCAAGAAAGCGGTGTCGCTCCGAAGGTAGAACCGATACGTGGCGGAACGGATGGTGCCCAGTTGAGTTTCAAGGGATTGCCCTGTCCGAATATCTTTGCCGGTGGAGTCAATTTCCATGGTCCACATGAGTTCGTAAGCATCCAAGTGATGGAGAAAGCTGTCAACGTGATTACGAAAATATGTGAGATTACCGGAAATTTTGAAGATTAATGATTAGAGACCTTGCGTTGATTCTGATTGTAGCGGGTATCACTACAATCGTTTTTAAGAAACTGCGTCAACCTTTGGTATTAGGCTATCTTGTGGCGGGATTTTTAGTCTCGCCACACATGCCTTATACGATGTCTGTGGTTGATGAGGCTAATATCCATTCCTGGGCCGATATCGGCGTGATGTTCACGTTGTTCAGTCTTGGGTTGGATTTTTCTTTTAAGAAGATACTGAAGATGGGAGCGTCGCCCATCATCTCCACCGTCATCATTATATTTTGCATGATGGCATTAGGCATAAGTGTGGGGCATACTTTTGGTTGGGCAAAGATGGACTGCATCTTCCTTGGCGGTATGCTGGCCATGAGTTCTACGACGATTATCTATAAAGCCTTTGATGATTTGGGTATTCGCCAGCAGCAGTTTGCCGGTAAGGTAATGAGCGTACTTATTCTGGAGGATATTCTGGCCATTATCATGATGGTTATGTTAAGTGCTATGGCGACGGGACATGCGAATGGCGGCACCATGTTGACATCGGTCGTGAAAATCGTATTCTTCTTGGTACTGTGGCTCGTAGTGGGTATTTATGCGATTCCGATGTTCTTGCGTTCGGTTCGCAAACTGATCAATAACGAAACTATGCTCATCGTGGCTTTGGGCTTGTGCTGCGCGATGGCCGTGTTCTCGCACGAAGTAGGCTTCAGCGAGGCTTTTGGTGCTTTTATCATGGGTAGTATCTTGGCAGAAACGATAGAGGCTGATCGTATTGTCAAGTTAGTAGAACCGGTTAAGAATCTGTTTGGCGCGATATTTTTCGTGTCTGTGGGTATGCTGGTTGATCCGCAGATTATTGCGCAGTATGCTTTACCTATCTTTGTGTTGGTGTTGACAATCATGTTAGGTCAGGCTATATTGGGATCATTGGCTTTCATGTTGGCCGGTGAGTCGCTGAAATCTGCCATGAAGTGCGGCTTTTCCATGTCGCAGATTGGTGAGTTTAGTTTTATTATAGCTTCCATGGGCTTGTCGTTGGGGGTAATCGGTAAATTTCTGTATCCGGTTGTCGTGGCGGTAAGTGTGATTACCACATTCTTTACACCCTACATGATTAAGTTGGCAAGTCCTGCTTATAATCGACTGGAAAGGCATTTGCCAGAAAAGCTGATACATTGGCTCAACAGCATGCAGATGAGTCATCCCAATACGACACAGCAGAACAAGTGGAAGCGATTGCTCAATCAGATGTTGCTCAATACGGTCGTGTATGGTATACTTTCGGCTGCCGTGATAGCCATCATGTTTACCTTTGTGCTGCCGATTGTTCGCCAGCTTTTGCCGGGGTGGGAACTTCATTGGTATGCCAATGCGATTACAGGAATCGCTACCATCTTTTTAATTGCGCCTTTCCTTCGGGCTATGGTCATGAAGAAAAATCATAGCGATGAGTTCAAACGTCTTTGGCTTGAAAGCAATTTAAATCGGCCGCTGTTGATTTTTACGATTATCGTACGATTCATGATAGCTTTAGCTTTCATTTTCTATATCATTAATTTTCTTTCTCGTTTTGCCAATGCGCTGATAATTTGCATAGGTGCTGTTGTCGTTGGCCTGATAATGCTCTCGCGTGTAACCAAAACACGGAGTATCAAACTGGAGCGTCAGTTCATGTTGAATCTGCGCTCAAGAGATATTCAGGCTCAGGTGCAAGGTACGAAAAAACCGCTCTACGAAGGGCATTTGTTGGATCGTGATATTCATATCGGACATTTTGAACTGCCGGAGGATTCTTCATGGTCGGGCCGGAAATTGGCTGATTTGCAAATGAGAAATCGCTTTGGAGTTCATTTGAGTAGCATCTTGCGAGGAGCACAGCGTATCAACATTCCAAATGGAGAGACGGTTCTTTTCCCCGGTGACCATTTGCAGGTAATTGGTAATGATGATCAGCTGAAAAGATTTGGTGATAGTATCAAAAGGGAATTGATACCGGCTGATACCGAAATTGAAAAGCGAGAAATGAAACTATGGCAAATGATAATCACGAGTAAAAGTGGTTTTGTTGGTAAAACATTGGAGGAAAGTGGAATTCGGGATGTTTATGACTGTATGGTGGTAGGCGTAGAAGAAGGACAAGAAAACCTAACGATGATTGATCCCATGCGTAGATTTGAGAAAGGTGATATCATTTGGGTGGTCGGCGAAATTGATTCGTTGAAACGATTGTCGTTGGTAAATACGGTCATCACTTCATAATATTTGTCGAAATACTCTACGTTTTATAACGTTGTAATAAAGAAATGGTTTTGTAAATAATATTTATATTATATGAGTGATTTGATAAAGCCCGCAGGTTATCGAGCTTTGCTTGATATGCGCCAGACAGAACAAGGGATAAAACTTATTAAGGAGTTCTTTCAGCAAAATCTGTCGACCGAGTTGCGTTTGCGTCGAGTGACAGCTCCTTTGTTCGTTTTGAAAGGTTTGGGAATCAATGATGACCTGAATGGTGTGGAACGTCCTGTGACTTTCCCGATAAAAGATTTGAATGATGCAGAGGCAGAGGTTGTTCATTCTTTAGCCAAGTGGAAGAGATTGACGCTGGCTGAGTATCAAATAGAACCCGGTTATGGCGTGTATACGGATATGAATGCGATTCGTGCAGATGAGGAACTTGATAATTTGCATTCTTTATATGTAGACCAGTGGGACTGGGAAGCTGTAATTACCAAGGAACAACGCCGGCTTGGTTTTCTCCATGATATTGTCCGCCGCATTTATTCAGCCATTCGTCGTACGGAATACCTTACCTGCGAGACTTATCCTCAGTTAAAGCCTTTCTTGCCAGAGGATATCTTTTTTGTGCATAGCGAGGACTTGCTTCAGATGTATCCGGAGATGACGGCCAAAGAGCGTGAGGACGCTATTTGTAAGAAATATGGAGCCGTTTTTGTGGAAGGAATTGGCAGTAAGTTGAGCAATGGTGAGAAGCACGATGGACGCGCTCCGGACTATGACGACTGGAGTACGGTGGCAGAAAATGGTAAAATTGGGCTGAATGGGGATATCCTTATATGGTATCCCGTATTAGAAAGATCGTTTGAATTAAGTTCTATGGGCATTCGTGTAGATGATGAGAGCTTGCTTCGACAATTAAAAATAGAAGGCAAGGAAGATAAGGAAAAGCTGTTCTTCCATCAGCAACTTTTGCAAGGTAAGCTCCCGTTGAGTATCGGTGGTGGTATCGGTCAGAGTAGATTGTGTATGGTATTGCTCCATAAAGCGCACATTGGAGAAATTCAAGCTAGTATTTGGCCTGATACCATGCGCATGGAATGCGAGGTAGCAGGGATGCCACTGATTTAAGCTAATTCTAAATCCAGCAATGAACGAAGTTTTTCGATTGCTGGATTTTGTATTCTTATCTCCTCAAAAACTTCGCGTTTATTTAGTATCTTCTTAATTTCCTCACCTTCTGCAAGTCTGAAATTAAGTGTCAATGCTGCGTTATGCAGTTCATTAGCCAATGTTACCCGAATGCGTCCTTTGATTTTTTCAACCTGATTAAGTAGAATGTTATTGTCGAAGACGACTTCGACTGCCGGATATTCCGTTATTTTGGGAACTGCATTTTTTAAGCGTGAAGCCATGCCGATCATTTGTTGCGGCATGCGATTGCACATAGACATCCATTGTAGCTCCAGTTCTTCTTGTGAAAATTTGCTGGCCGCTTCTTCGTCTTTTACAACCGGATCTTTCTGATAAGTTGGTTTTTCCGGTCCTTTTCTTATGTCATTAAAGGTAAAACCAATATTACCCAGCTTGAATTTAGGGTCGGCAGAGGCTTTTATCTCTGCTTTTATATCCGCAGAGTTGGTTGTAGGAGTTTGAACGTTTTGTTGGAGTAGACTCTCCGTAACGATAGGTTGGGGTGAAGGAGTAATCTCAACCTCGGCCACCTGCTCTGCCTGTTGCGGTTGAGATTTCATAATTTTGCGGAACAGGGATTTTAATCTTTTAGGGCTGCGCCCCGCGACAGGCACATCCTTGTCTTCTGCCAGTGTTATTTGTGCGATTTGTATAAGGGTCAGTTCAACCAATAATCGCTTGTTTCCGCTCTGTTTATAATTAACATCGCACTGATTCATTAACTTCAATGCTTGATAAAGAAATTTGGTGGGACACTTTTGAGCTTGTGCCTGATAGTGTTGCGCCTGTTGTTGGCTACATTCTAGCAAAGGGAGTGTGACGGGATCTTTGCTCATCAGTAAGTTGCGGACATGCATGGCAAGCCCATTGATAAGGTTGGCCCCATCAAAGCCTTTGGCTAAAACACTGTTTAAAAGCAACATGATGTCGCTTGCTTGGTTGGTCAAGGCATAATCTACAATCTTGAAATAATTCTCAACGTCAAGAACATTCAGATCTTCAATTACTTTTTGATAGGTAATATTGCCTTGGCAAAAGCTGGCGGCTTGATCAAAGATGGACAATGCGTCGCGCATACCGCCATCAGCTTTCTCCGCAATCAATTCCAAAGCTTGTTCTTCATAGGTAATTCCCTCTTTTTCTGCAACCTTCTTTAAATGGCTAATGGTATTGGCAATGGTCATCCTTTCAAAGTCATAGATCTGGCATCGTGATAAAATCGTTGGCAGAATCTTATGCTTTTCAGTGGTGGCTAAGATGAAAATAACGTGGGCTGGCGGTTCTTCTAATGTTTTCAGAAACGCATTGAAAGCTGCCGTAGAAAGCATGTGGACCTCATCTATAATAAAAACCTTATAACGTCCTACTTGTGGCGGTATTCTGGTTTGCTCCATCAAGGTTTTGATATTTTCGACAGAGTTGTTGCTGGCAGCGTCGAGTTCAAAGATGTTGAGAGAGCGTTGTTCGTTAAACGACTTGCAACTTTCGCAGGAGTTACATGCTTCACCTTCCTGAGTAGGCGTCTGGCAGTTGATGGCTTTCGCAAAAATGCGGGCACATGTGGTCTTACCTACACCGCGGGGGCCGCAAAAAAGATATGCGTGTGCTAATTTGCTGCTTTTAACGGCATTTTTAAGAGTAGTGGTAAGGGCTGATTGTCCTACAACTGAATCAAAGGTCATAGGACGATATTTGCGTGCAGATACAATATATTCCATTTTTATTATATAGTAGCGTATTGCAAAGTTACTGTAATTAGGCGGATAATAGGGATATACTCTTATTAATTAATCTAAATTTTCAGAAGCTCAACTTATGGTTCTCTTTTTTTTGTTTACTTTTGCAAGAGATTTTCACGTATGGCAAATAAGCTGAATATACTATGGAATTTTATATCACATTACAAGTATTTTCTTGTGATTGTGGTTTGTACACTGCTCATAGGGGTAGTAGGTGAGGATAGTGTGTTGAAGCGGGTGAGACTTGAATTACAAATTGAAGATTTAAAAAAGGAAATCAAGAAATACGAAGATCAACATGCGGCTGATTCTAAACAGTTGCAGGAAATCCGGCGTAGTCCGAAAGCGATAGAGCGGATCGCCCGTGAACGTTATTTTATGAAGGCCGATGATGAGGATATCTTTGTCTTGAGTTCTGATGAAAAGCCCATTGATGAAAATCAAGAAGTAGTTATAGAATAATAACGGCAATGAAGGAGTTAACAAAGACACAACGTTATTTATTCCTTTTAGGAGGAACTTTAATGGTGATTGGATCCGGAACTTATGTCCTGATGTGGAATCAGCAGATTGTAAGCTGGGTATTTTTATCAGGCGCAGTTCTTTTTGCGATGATTCAATTGTTGCAAGTTTATACGGGACCGTCAATCGTAATCAGGCGTTTGAAAAGGATTATGGGTCTGGCTGATATTTTGTTTATCGTGGCCGGACTTTTAATGGTTGATAATGCTTATGGATTATTGCGACCGATGTTTACGCATGTTGTGGATTATCTGGCCTATGTATATAATAAATGGGTTGTTATTCTTTTGATAGCCGCATTGCTTGAAATATATACGATGCACCGTATTTCTTCCGAACTCGAAAAAGGCTAAAATGTTAATCCCAAAAAAACATAAAAGTTAAGTATTATCAATTAAATTGCATGAAAAAAGTTCTGAACATCGATAATACATATTACCTTTGCTTGAGAATGAATCAACCTATATATGAATAAAGTTCTATACCTGTTCCTATCTCTAATCGCATTCACTTCATGTGTGAACTCCTATAATATCCAAGGCACATCAAATGTGTCAAATCTGGATGGTCGTAAGCTGTATTTGAAGGTCTTGAAAGATAACGAATTTAAAAGTTTGGATTCGTGTGATGTGGTGCATGGGCAGTTCCATTTTAGTGGTACATACGACTCTGTTAGGATGGCTAATATATTTATGGATGACGAGAGCGTTATACCAATAGTGATAGAGGATGGTGATATTTCAGTCAAACTTGATGATACACAACAGACCGTTAGCGGAACACCACTGAATGATAAACTCTTTAAGTTTGTAAGCAAGTATAACCAACTAAAAAATCAGGAAGCAGAACTTGTACATAAGCATGATCAAGCTATTATGAACGGCAGTAATATGGATGTTGTCAGCGTACATCTTAGCAATGAGGCAAGCAGGCTTACGGAACAGGAAGATCAATTAGTAACAAATTTTGTTTGTGATAATTTTGATAACGTATTGGGGCCCGGCGTGTTTTTTATGGTGACAATAGGTTATCAATATCCTGAGCTTACTCCATGGATAGAAGACATCATGAGTAAGGCTACCGAAAAGTTCAAAAATGATCCATACGTAAAAGATTACTATAAGAAAGCGCAGGAGAATGAGCAGATTATGAATGGAATGAAGGAAATTCCGACTAATCAGCCTGTAGTTCCGGTGCCACAAGGTGGAGCACCGACTCCTAACCAGTTGGCCCAGCCAACTTCTCCGGCTTCTGAACGTAAATAATTCTTCCTGTTGAATGAGTTTATTAATAAAAGGTGGCATCGTAGTTAATGAAGGTCACTCTTTTTTAGCAGATCTCTTAATAGAAGACGGTCGCATCAAGAATGTATTAAGACCGGGAACAACGTCCCGTGATGCCTATCAGGAAATGATAGACGTCACGGGCTGTTTTGTTTTGCCCGGAGTTATTGATGAGCATGTGCATTTTCGTGAGCCCGGTATAACGGCCAAGGCTGATATCCATACAGAGAGTATGGCGGCGGCGGCTGGTGGTGTTACTTCTTTTCTGGAAATGCCCAATACGAATCCGCAAACCACAACTCTCGACGCATTGGAAGAGAAATATCGGTTGGCTGAGGAAAAGAGTGTCGTTAATTTTGGGTTCTTTTATGGGGCAACGTCTTTGAATGCGGATCGTTTTGCTGCAGTTCCCCGCAGTATGATTCCCGGTATCAAGTTGTTTATGGGAGCCAGTACGGGCAATATGCTTGTAGATAAGCAGGAATCATTGGAGAGGATATTTGCGACCTGTCATGATCTGCAATTGCCACTGATGACCCATTGCGAAGATACAGCGCTTATCAATCAGAATATGCGCAAGGCGATGGCGACCTATGGAGAGGATCCGGAAATCTCTATGCATCCAAAGATACGGTCAGCCGAAGCTTGTTATGCGTCATCGGCTTTGGCAGTTGAGTTGGCCCAAAAATATGATACACGCTTGCATATAGCCCATGTTACAACCGCACGTGAACTTACGTTGGCCGGCAGTAATGTTTCGCTTGAGGTATGCGTTCCTCATCTTCTGTTTTCTGATGAAGATTATCTTACCAAACATGCCTTAATCAAATGCAATCCCGCTGTGAAAACTGCGAATGATCGCGATCAGTTACGTCAGGCCTTGGCCGATGGCCGCATCTTTGCGATAGCCACCGACCATGCACCCCATCTTTGGGAAGAAAAGCAAGGCGGTGCTCGCAAAGCTCTTTCCGGTATGCCCATGGTTCAGTTCTCTCTGGTATCCATGTTAGGATTGGTAGACAAAGGCGTCTTGTCAATAGAACAGTTGGTGACACTTATGTGCCATCATCCCGCTTCGTTGTTTAAAATCCGTCAGCGTGGATTCATCCGCGAAGGTTATTGGGCTGATTTGGCCATTGTGCAGCGCACGGAACCGTGGATTGTTGACAAACAAGTGATTCTCAGTAAATGTAATTGGAGTCCGTTGGAGGGTGATTCATTGAATTGGAAAGTGCGCGCAACGTTCTGTAATGGCTCTTGGGTCAATCGTCAAGGTTGTGTAGACGCGACCCATAGAGGGCAGCAGTTGATTTTCGGATAATCAGAAAAGATGCGTAAAAATTAAAAGTTTCTTCAGTCGATTTTGTTGAAAAGATAACAGACCATGGTTGCTCGAATCATTATACCTCTGCTTTTAGCGATTCTCTTGCCCCAGATTTATATTGATCGTCACTTTTTAGTCAGGCGATGGCATTTGAGCTGGAGGAAAAGAATCTTGTGCTGGCTCCCCGCATTCGCCGTAGCAGCCTATAGCGTCGGCATGGCCTGTATCAGAGATTTCGTACCCGATAATAATCTGTGGATAGAATTGTTTTTTATCCTACTGACATGGGTTGTTTTGCCGATTTTCCTCTTTGTACTCTGTTCGTGTGCGGGTTGGCTGTGGTGTATCGTGAGCCGTAGCCATCGCAATTGGGGAAATATTATCGGCCCTTTTGTTTCGCTTCTTGGCATCGGATTCTTCTTTTATGGTTTCACGTTTGGTGAGGCTAAGCTGTCGGTGCATCATGTTCATTTGTATTTGGATGATTTGCCCAAGGCGTTTGACGGCTATCGAATCACTCAGTTCTCTGATTTTCATGTGGGCACTTATCGTGGTTGGCGCTATAAGATATTGACGCGCGACATCGACAGTATCAATGCGCAAGGCTCGGATATGATAGTCTTTACCGGCGATTTGCAGAATGTCAGGCCACAGGAACTTACCGCTTTCCGCCGTGAATTATCTTCGTTGAGGGCCAAAGACGGCGTCTATTCCGTGCTGGGTAATCACGACTACAGTCTTTATCAGAAAGGAGAAAACGAGATGGTCAAGCAATATAACGAGCGGCTTACACGCGAACTCCAGCAGCAGTTTGGCTGGAATCTTCTTATAGACAGTAGTGCCATTGTCCGCCGCGACAACGATAGCATCGTCATTATCGGCACGCATAATGATGGAGAAGCCCCTTTTCCGCAGCTGATTGACATTCGTAAAGCCATGGCAGGCGTTGATCGTCGATCGTTTGTCGTCATGCTACAGCACGATCCCTCGGCATGGGATCGCACGATATTGCCCCATACCAATGCCCGAATAACCTTGAGTGGTCACACGCATGCCGGCCAAATCAATATTTTGGGCCTGCGTCCGACCATGCTTACCTATAAGGAAGATTACGGCTTATTTGAAAAAGCCGGCCGTTATCTCTATGTGTCGGCCGGATTGGGCGGCGTTGTACCCATCCGCGTAGGTGCTGTTCCCGAAATCGTAGTATTCACTCTTCATCGCAAATCGTCCCAATGAAATTCCTTTATCGTGTTTATCAACTCTTGATTTGTTTTCCGGTCATTCTGCTGGCTTCCGTACTCACATCGCTTGTCACGGTCATCGGCTGTCTGGCCGGCAATGGCCATTTCTGGGGATATTATCCCGGTAAGTGTTGGGCTTGGCTCATTACGAAAGTGCTTCTGCTGCCCGTACGGATTGAGGGACGCGAGCATCTGCAGGCCGGTCAGTCCTATGTGTTTGTGGCCAATCATCAAGGGGCTTTCGATATTTTTCTGATATACGGCTATCTGAACCGCAATTTCAAATGGATGATGAAGCGTCAGCTGGGCAATATTCCGTTGATAGGCATGGCCTGTCGGGCAGCCCACCATATTTTTGTCGATAAGCGAGGTCCGAGCAAGATACGCCGAACCTATTCCAACGCCAGCAAGATACTTCGTGAAGGCATGTCGCTGGTGGTCTTTCCCGAAGGCTCGCGCACATTCACGGGCCACATGGGATTTTTCCGTCGCGGCGCTTTCATGTTGGCCGACGAACTTCAACTGCCGGTTGTGCCGCTGACAATCAACGGCTCGTTCGATGTCATGCCCCGTATGCGCGACCTGCGCTGGGTAAACTGGTATCCGCTGACACTGACGATTCATCAGCCGATTCCACCCAAAGGCAAGGGAGTCGAGTTTGAAAAACAGACAATGGAACAGGCTTACCGGGTGGTGATGGATGGACTTGCGCCCAAGTACCAAGGATTTGTAGAGAATCCAGATCAATAATCAAAATCTTACGTATAATCAATCTGATTAGATTAGTCAGAGCTACAAATTGGCTTTCTCAACTTTGAGGAAGCCAAAGCGATTGATTTCTGCATTTCCCAAAGTTGGGAAGTGCAGAAATTAGTAAAAGTTACATTTCCCAAAGTTGGGAAGTGCAGAAATCAGCAAAAGTTGCATTTCCCAAAGTTGGGAAGTGAAGAAAATGGCAAAAGTTGCATTTCCCAAAGTTGGGAAATGCAGAAATTAGTAAAAGTTGTATTTCCCAAAGTTAGGAAGTGCAGAAAATGGTAAAAGTTGCATTTCCCAAAGTTAGGAAATGCAGAAATTGCGTTCTATACCTATTTTTTTTATGGTGATGTGGAAGATTGTTGTTGACGGAGTGAAAACCGTTGATTATTTTATGCAATGACGCGTCGTCGACGAATTGGCTGAAAATTTTGAAAATAATTTAGCACACGGCACTAAAAGAATAGGGTGTTTCATGAAAAAAGTAGTTTGTTTTGCCAACTTGCATCAAAAAAAAACTATCTTTGTATAATCATTGACATATTTAAAACGAATAAATAATATGACTCAAAGCGATAGTATTGTAATTATTCCTACTTATAACGAGAAGGAAAACATTGAGAATATCATTCGTGCCGTATTTAATTTGCAAAAGGATTTTCATATTCTTGTGATTGACGATGGAAGTCCGGACGGGACGGCTAAGATTGTTCATCATTTGATAGATACGGAATTTTCTGATCGGCTCTTTATCATTGAGCGTTCGGGCAAACTGGGTCTGGGAACGGCTTATATCACCGGTTTTAAGTGGGCATTGCTGCGTTCGTATGAGTATATTTTCGAGATGGATGCCGACTTCAGTCATGATCCGAACGACCTGCCTCGCCTGTATGCCGCCACCCATGATGAGGGGAATGATGTGGCCATCGGTTCCCGTTATGTCAGTGGCGTGAATGTTGTCAACTGGCCGATGGGCAGAGTGCTGATGAGCTATTTTGCCTCTAAGTATGTGCAGTTTGTCACCGGTTTTAGGGTGAACGATACGACGGCAGGCTTCGTTTGTTATTATCGGAGTGTGTTGGAAACGATTCCTCTTGACGAAGTACGCTTCAAGGGTTATGGTTTCCAAATCGAAATGAAGTTTACCGCATACAAGATTGGCTTTAAGATCAAGGAAGTCCCCGTGATTTTTATCAACCGACGAGAGGGCACCAGCAAAATGAGCGGTGGTATTTTCGGCGAAGCTTTCTTCGGAGTGATGCGATTGAGGATGGATGGTTGGTTCCGCAAATATCCTGAAATGCCTCGTCGGTCATGAAGATTGCTGACCTTCTGAAACATAGTGCAAAGGCTCCACAGCGTGGGGCCCTTTTGCATTTGTTGGAAAAGAAAGATTCCGAAAATATATTTCTGCAAGGCTTGTCGGGTTCGGCCGCGTCTTTGTTTTTTGCCTCGTTGGCCCAACGCGTTACGCCTCCGTTTGTCTTTATCTTGAACGATGCCGATGAGGCTGGCTATTTCTATCACGACTTGATGCAGCTTTTGGGTGGCGACCGAGTGTTTTTCTTTCCTTCATCCTATCGCCGTGCCGTGAAATATGGGCAGCGCGACGCGGCTAATGAAATTCTGCGTACCGAGGTGTTGAGCCGTTTGGCGGATTGCGAGACAGGTGCGACAGCCATTTCTCCGTTCATTGTGACCCATCCGGAAGCCTTGGTAGAATTGGTGGTGTCGAAGAAACTGATGGACGAGCGCAGACTTTCATTGCGGCGTGGCATGCAAATCGATATTACGGAGGTGGCCCATACGTTGCGCGATTATGGCTTTCGTGAAACGGATTATGTATATGAGCCCGGCCAGTTTGCTACCCGTGGCAGCATCATCGATGTTTTCTCTTTTTCTTGCGAATATCCTTTCCGCATCGACTTCTTTGGCGATGAGATTGATACAATCCGTACTTTTGAGGTGCAGGATCAGCTGTCGAAGGACGCAAAGGACTCGGTGGAAATCGTTCCCGAACCGGCTTTGTTGGGTAGTGAGCGTGTTTCTTTTCTAAGCTATCTACCCGATGCGTCCATCTTGGTGATGAAGGACTTTGCTTTCATCCATGATATTATTGAACAGATTTATCGCGAAGGCTTCTCCTCGCAGGTACTTACAGACCGGTTGGCCAATGCTACGGAGGTGGAACAGCAGGAAATCATGCGTTCCATGCAGAAAGATAACGTGCTGTGTACGCCCTCTTTATTCACCCGTGATGCGGCTGCTTTCCGGCGGATAACGCTGGGTGCGCCGGCTGATGAGGCATCGTCGTCCATTAGTTTCGACATATCGCCGCAACCCCTTTTTCATAAGAATTTTGATTTGTTGGCACAGACGCTTGGCGATTACCAACTGCGGGGCTATCAGCTTTATGTGTTGGCCGACAGTGCTAAGCAACAACAGCGCTTAAAGGATATCTTTGAGAGCGAGGCGTTGCAGCATTATGGCATTCGTTTCGAGCCCGTTGATAGGACTTTGCATGAAGGTTTTGTCGACAATACATCTAAGATTTGCTATTTTACAGACCATCAGATCTTTGACCGTTTCCACAAATACAATCTCAAGTCGGATGGAGCACGGGCCGGTAAGATGGCCATCACGTTGAAGGAATTGCAGGAAATGGATCCCGGCGATTTCCTTGTTCATGTCGATTTTGGTATCGGAAAGTTTGGTGGATTAGTCCGGGTGCCGTTAGCAAGGCCTTCGGCCACAGGTGAACAAGGTTATCAGGAGATGATTCGGATTATCTATCAGAACAATGATAAGGTAGATGTTTCGATTCATTCGCTCTATAAAATCAGCAAGTATCGCCGACAGGACACGGGTGAACCGCCCCGGTTATCGACCTTGGGAACGGGTGCCTGGGATCGCCTGAAGGAAAAGACGAAGAAGCGAATCAAGGATATTGCCCGCGATTTGATAAAATTATATGCGCAACGACGCCATCAAACAGGATTCGCTTTCAGTGCCGATTCTTACATGCAGCATGCGTTGGAGGCCAGTTTCCTATACGAGGACACGCCCGATCAGAATAAAGCTACGCAGGACGTGAAAGCCGATATGGAAAGCAAACGCCCCATGGATCGTCTGGTTTGTGGCGATGTAGGTTTCGGTAAGACCGAAGTGGCGATACGGGCAGCCTTCAAGGCGGCGGTCGATAGTAAGCAAGTGGCCGTGCTGGTGCCCACAACGGTGTTGGCTTTTCAGCATTATCAGACCTTCCGCGACCGGTTGAAGGACCTTCCCGTGCGGGTTGATTATCTGTCAAGGGCGCGTTCTGCCAAAGCAACAAAAGAAGTGCTTGCTGATTTGGAGGCCGGCCGTATTGATATTATCATTGGCACGCATAAACTGATTGGTAAGTCGGTGAAGTGGCACGACTTGGGTTTGCTCATCATTGATGAGGAGCAGAAGTTTGGCGTCAGCACAAAGGAAAAGCTGCGCAAGCTCAAGACCAATGTTGATACGCTTACCATGTCGGCCACGCCTATTCCACGAACATTGCAGTTCTCGTTGATGGGAGCGCGCGACATGAGCATTATCCGCACGCCGCCGCCTAACCGCCATCCCATCCATACAGAGTTGGCAACTTATGGTCACGAAGTTATTGCCGATGCCATCAACTTCGAGATGAGCCGAAACGGACAGATTTATTTCATCAATGACCGCATCAGCAACCTACCCGAGATTGCCTTGCTCATCAAGAAACACGTGCCCGACTGCCGCATCGCCATCGGACATGGACAGATGAAGCCCGAAGAGTTGGAAAAGATTGTGGTCGGTTTCATGAATTATGACTACGATGTACTTCTGTCAACCTCTATCGTGGAGAATGGTATTGATATTAGCAATGCCAATACTATCATTATCAATGACGCTCATCGCTTCGGTTTGTCCGACTTGCACCAGATGCGTGGTCGGGTGGGGCGCAGCAATCGGAAGGCTTTCTGCTATTTGTTGTCGCCACCCAAGAGCGTGCTCACACCCGAGGCACGCCGCCGTCTGGAGGCTTTAGAAACCTTCTCGGAGTTAGGAAGTGGCTTTAATCTGGCCATGCAGGACTTGGATATCCGTGGCGCAGGCAATCTGCTGGGTGCCGAACAAAGCGGTTTTATGGAAGACTTGGGGTATGAAACTTATCAGAAAATACTCAATCAGGCTGTTACCGAATTGAAAAATGATGAGTTCCGAGACATTTATGCCGAGGAAATAGCTGCCGGTAATGATATCAGCGGTGATGAATTTGTGGAGGACTGCGCTATCGAAAGCGATTTGGAAATGTACTTCCCCGATACTTATGTGCCGGGTAGCAGCGAGCGCATGTTGCTCTATCGGGAGTTAGATAATATTGCGGATGACGCGGCGTTGCAAGCTTATCGGCAGCGGTTGCTCGACCGTTTTGGTCCTATTCCTCGTTCGGGAGAAGAACTTATGCAAGTGGTGCCCTTGCGCCGGCTGGGTAAAAGTCTGGGCTGCGAGAAGATTATGTTCCGTAATGGCATGCTTAGTCTTCAGTTTGTTAGCAATCCCTTGAGTGCTTATTACAAGAGCAAGAGCTTTGATAGGATATTGAATTTCATCGCCAATCACCCGCGTCGTTGCGATCTTAAGGAAGTGAAAGGGCGTCGTCTGATGCATATTACGGACGTGCCGTCGGTCGAAGACGCCGTTCGTTTGCTGAAAGAAGTGTTGGCTTAGGCCTGTCTGGCAAAACGTTGAGGAGCCGGGATTACAGTTCTACGACTGTAATTCCGGCTCCACCGAATTGTACATGTTCATCGCGGAAGTGAGTTACGTTGGGAACGGTGGAGAGATACTGCCGGATGAGTTGCCGGAGAATTCCATTACCTTTGCCGTGTAGGACTCTGACCTGCTGCATACCCACCAGAATAGCGTCGTCGATGAAGTATTGTACGGCATTTAAGGCTTCATCACCACGCATGCCTCTGACATCTAAATCTTGATGAAAGTTGTTCTTGTGGGCGTCAATCGTGTCGCGAGTGGCACGACTTATCTGATAAGACATTTGGTTGGCCAGTCGTTCTGTGGCAGATTCCTCCGTCTTTTGAATGGTGGCGAGCTCCAGCCGTTCTGCTTTCATCTTCGTGCGCATGTCACCAAAGATGACACTGATCATCTTGCCATCGATACTTTCAATCTTGCCGACACTTTTCAGCCCCTTGATTCTTACGGCGTCACCGATTTGCAACGGTCGGTTTTCCTCATTTTTATCCTGCCGTAGCCCCGTGCTTCTTCTGATAGCTTCGGCTGCTTGCGCTTCTTTGTCGGCCTTGTTCTTCTTACGATTGGCACTCCGCTCTCTACGTTGTTTGATTTGTTCTATCTTCTTGGCGATGGCCGCATCGTTTTCTTTCTGTGCCTCTTCGCTGAGGATATTCTGTTCAAACGCTTTTAGTTCCTGACGAATCTTGCGGGTTTCTTGCTTTTCGGCTTGATGTTCCTTTATTTCACGAATTGCATTTTCAATGCGTTTGTTACTTTCTTTCAGTAGTTCTTCTGCCTGTTGTTTGGCTTTCCGAATCACTTCTTTTCTGCTTTTTTCCAGTGCTTCTATTTCTTCTTCATAGCGCGAAATAATCTTTTCCATGTCTTTTTCACGCTGATGAATACTCTGCCGCTTGTTTTCCCAATAGCGTTTGTCGCGCACGATGTCCTGCAGATACTTATCGCTTTGGATATAGTCGCTGCCCACGATTTCCGACGCTTCGTCGATTACCTCTTCGGGGAGCCCTATCTTTCGGGCTATCTCAATGGCAAAGCTGCTGCCGGGACGGCCGATAGCCAACTGAAAGAGCGGCCTCATTTCGTGGCGGTCGTAGAGCATTGCGCCGTTGGCAATACCTTCATGGCTGTCGGCGAAGTGTTTCAGATTCTGGTAGTGGGTCGTTATGACACCGAAAGCCTGCTTTTTGCAGAATTGCCCCAGCACGCTCTCGGCAATGGCACCACCAATCTGCGGCTCCGTTCCCGTACCAAACTCATCAATCAGGATGAGTGTCTTGTCATTAGCGTTCTTCATCATGTTCTTCATGTTCAGCAAGTGCCCGGAGTAGGTACTTAAATCATTCTCCAGACTCTGCTCGTCACCAATGTCAATCATAATGTTTTGGAATACGCCTACCTTCGAACGGTCGCCCACAGGTATACTAATACCCATTTGAAGCATGTATTGTAGCAGACCAACCGTCTTCAGGCATACGGATTTACCTCCGGCGTTAGGTCCCGATATAATCAGTATATGTTTGTCGGAAGTTAGAGTTATGTCGAGTGGTACAACCTCCTTGGTCTTGGCCAGAATAGGGTGGCGGGCACGAATCCAGTCTATGTACGGTGTATCTTCAACCATTGGTTCGAAAGCCTGCATATTGATAGCCACATTAGACTTCGCTTGTATAAAGTCAATCTGCGCCATCAGCATGTAGGAATGCAGCATTTCGGGCGCTTCCGGACGAATCTTATTCGTGATATCAGTCAGGATCCTGATAATCTCCTGACGTTCGTCACTTTCCAATTCCCGAATCCTGTTGTTCGCTTCCACTACCTCTGTTGGTTCAATATACACTGTTCGGCCCGTTGCGCTCTCATCGTGAACAATACCTTGAATCTTTCTTTTCAGTCCGGGCGCAACCGGAATGACGAGACGTCCGTCTCTCAGCGTTGGCGTAACGTCCTTGTCAACAAGTCCTTCGCTCTGTGCGGCGTGTAGAATATTGTAGAGCATGCGCGAAACGCTACCTTCCATGCGTGCCAGCTCTCTACGGATGTCCCGAAGAGCAGGCGAAGCCGTGTCGCGGATATGGCCGAACTTATCGAGAATCTGGTCGATACGCTGGATAATCGTCGGATAAGTTGTCACCTTTTCGGCCAACAGAGCCAGCGTGGGATATTCGGGTTGCTCTTCCGCTGTTGACAGAATGAGGAATCTTTTGATGCGATGTAGCGTGTCGAGCGACCGGCGTAAATCGAAAAGTTCACTTTCCTCTAAGTGGGCATTCACAATTCTGACTCGCTTGAGTGCCTCTCTGACATCGTGGAAGTTGTCTAACGGAAAATCCTCCTGCTTCTCTATAATGCGTCTGAACTCTCTGATTTCAGCCATTTTAGTGTTAATTACAGCGGCATTGGTCAGAAAAGAGAAATTGTCTACCATCTCTTTTCCAAGGGTTGATAAACAACGTTCTTTAATCATCTTGCGGATTTCGTTGAATCCGATCTTTATTTCAAAATTATCCGGATAAATCATTTAGCTTCGGTTGTTTCATTTACCAAGTAGGCAATGTTCAAATAGGGGATACCTGAGTTGCTTTGCAAACCTATCTCACACGTGCGGCTGTTGGAATAGCCCACTTCTATGTCGGCTTTCTCTATCTGCGGACGCAGTTTGCGAAGCGCGTATTTGTTGAGTTCGGGGAGCGTAAATCCTTTGTCGCCGGCAAAAGCGCAACATCCGATACCATCGGGAATCAGCACTTGGTCGGAGCAGAGGTTGGCCAATTCTATCATCAGATTGGTCAGACCCATTTCTCGCGTAGAGCAAGTGATGTGAATGGCAACCCTTTTGTGCGTGGGATGAAAGACGAGGTGGTCTTTCAGGTGGGTCATGATGAACTCAACGGGCTCGTAAAGCTTCATTTTAGTGAAGACCTTGCGCATACGATGCAGACACGGACTTTGGTCGCATACCACCGGATAACGCCCTTCTTCACTGGCTTTCCATAAAGCAGCTTCCAGTTCGGCGCTCTTGTGGTCGGCAATATCCATCATTCCTTTGCTCTCCCAAATCTGTCCACAGCACATACGTTGCATGCCTTCAGGGAATATTACTTCATAACCGGCCTTGTTCATGAGGCTTACCATCTCGTTCACAACCGTGTTTTTGACGGGAGTGCCTTTGGCCAATCCCATTGTCTGGTTGATACAACTGGGGAAGTAGACGACCTTCAGTCGCGTGCGGTCGGTCTGTAATTGATTCTTTGGGTGTTGTGGCTGGCGCGCAGGGTGGGGCATGGCTACGGTCCATAAGGGCATGCCAGCCTTATGTAGCTGTTTGGTAATCGCCGTCATCATCTTGTCGCCCAGAATGTAGTGGCCCATGTGGGCTAAGTTAAGCACGCCACGCAGGCCGCGCTTGATGCCGTCCATGTGGTTGGCACAGAAGTCTCCCGCTTTATGGGCTAATCCATTGTTGAGCATATTGATTTGGCGAATGAGGTGCGTGAGGTCGCCCGTATTGATCTTCATGGGGCAGCTGGTGGCGCACAATCCGTCGGACGCGCAGGTCTGGTCGCCCAGATAGCGATATTGTTCCCGTAGCTTTTGCAGGAACGAAAGATTCTCTCCCGTTTCTTCCAAACGACTGATTTCGCGTTGAATGGCAATGCGCATGCGAGAGGATAACGTGAGTCCACAGGAAACGCAATTCACTTCGCAGAAGCCACATTCAATACATTTGTTGGCGTCTTTCACGCCTTGAATCATGGCTTGTGCTGATGATTTCCCTTGTTCCAATGTCAGATATTTCCCGCCATCGGGAATTTTCTCGTATGGGAAACGCAGTTCGGGCAAGTCTTTCAGATTACGGGTGAAGCAGTTGGGATCGTCATTGAAGATGACACCCGGATTGAGCAAGCCTTTCGGATCAAAGATAGCTTTTAATTCTTTCATCACTTCAAAAGCCTCGTCGCCCCATTCGTATCTTACGAAAGGCGCCATGTTGCGCCCCGTGCCATGCTCGGCTTTCAGCGATCCGTCGAACTCTTTTACCACAAGTTCGGTCACGTCGCGCATCATATTCTCGTAGCGGTTGATTTCTTCGTCGCTTTCAAAGCTCTGATTCAAAATGAAATGGTAGTTCCCCTCAAAAGCATGACCGTAGATACAAGCGTCGTCGTAGCCATGGTTGGCAATAAGTTTTTGCAGTTTTACGGTCGCTTCGGGCAGGTCTTCTATGTGGAAAGCCACGTCTTCAATCAAACAGGATGTCCCTACGGGGCGGGTTCCGCCGACCGAAGGGAAGATGCCCGACCGAATGCCCCAGTATTTCCCATAGACTTTGGGGTCTTCGGTAAACGTGGCCGGCTGATAAATGTCGAACCGGCGTAGTACGTCGAGTATCGTATTGACGTTTTGTTGCAGTGCTTCGTGCGAAATGGCTTTTGTTTCGGTAAGCACGGCGGTCAGTCCTTGATAATTGCCGGGCATGACACCGGCAATCTTATTGGCGTCAACATCCTTTTGATATTGCAGGAAAACAGGATCATTTACGGCGCTGAGCGACTTGTAGTCGAGCGTCTCGGCACTCTTTACCATTCGATTTTCCGCGCTCATGGCCAAGTCCTCGTCGCCCGAAATGAGTTCTTTCAGTCTGACAACGGCATCGCAGCTTTCCTTCATCGACTTAAAGTAGACCATGGCCGACGCCTTGAAAGGGTAGTCCTTGAGCGTTTTCATGGTCACTTCAGACACGAAGGCCAGCGTTCCTTCAGAGCCTACCATGCTATGGGCCATGATGTCGAATGGGTCGTCGTAAGCGATGAGTGGGCGCAGATTAAGTCCTGTTACGTTCTTGATACTATATTTATAGCGAATGCGGTCGGCGAGGGGAGTGTTGGCTCTGACTTTATCACGCAGCTGTTCAATCCGGCGAATAAAATCGGGATGGGACTTCCTGAAAGCTTTTTTGCTTTCGTCGCAGCCCGTGTCGACAATCGTTCCGTCGGTCAGAACGAGTCGGGCACTGACAAGCATGCGGTCGCTGTTGGCATGTACGCCACAATTCATGCCCGACGCGTTGTTGCTTACGATTCCGCCCACCATGGCACTCCCAATCGACGCAGGGTCGGGTGGGAAAACTCTGCCAAGCGGTTTTAAGATTTGATTAACCTTGCCACCAACGACTCCGGGTTGCAGTTTTATCTTTTGTCCATCGTCCAATAGTTCATACTGTTCCCAGTTCTTACTGGCAACGATTAAGACCGAGTCGCTGACGCTTTGGCCGGAGAGCGATGTTCCTGCGGCACGAAACGTATAGGGAAGTTGATGTTTGTCGCAGGCCAGTATGATCTTTGATAGTTGTTCCTCGCCATTTGAACGAATGACAACTTTGGGTACTAAACGATAGAAACTGGCATCCGTACCCCAAGCAAAGGTTCTGAGTTCGTCCGTATAAATTTGCTGATTATCCAAGAATTGCCGGATATCATTTAAGAATAGATCATAGCGTAGCGGTTCCAGTTCCATTATGTTCCCTCAAAAAAATATTCATATATATATTGCAAAATTAGTGATTAATTTCCATTTTGTAATGATATTATGTTGGTTAAATCGCTATTTTTCAATGACATTGTTGTTTCTGTAGTATATATGTACTACCTTTGTTGCACAATACGATAGAAATATGAATGTAATAGAAACAAAAATCGACGGAGTTGTCATCATTGAACCAAGATTGTTTACCGATGACAGAGGTTATTTTTTCGAGTCATACTCGCAGCGTGATTTTAACAAGCAGGTGCAAACAGTAGAGTTTTGTCAGGACAATGAGAGCAAATCAAGCTACGGTGTCCTGCGCGGATTGCACTTTCAGCGCCCTCCTTACGCGCAGAGCAAATTGGTCAGAGTGATTCGTGGCGCCGTACTTGATGTGGCGGTAGACATTCGTAAAGGTTCTCCGACCTACGGGCAGTGGGTCAGCTGCGAAATGACAGAGGATAATCACCGCCAGTTTTTCATCCCCCGCGGCTTTGCCCATGGCTTCTCCGTGCTGAGCGAAACGGCTGTTTTCCAGTATAAGTGTGATAATTTCTACCATCCCGAAGCCGAAGGAGCTTTGGCTTTCGATGATCCGCAGCTGGCTATTGATTGGCAAATACCTGCCGATAGGATTGTACTTTCAGAGAAAGATAAGCGCCATCCACTGCTGAAAGAGTTGGATAGCCCGTTTGTTTATGGTGAATGTGAAGCGTTATAGCATGCTGATGTCGGGCTGTATGTGGGAATTTTATATGGCCTAATCGCAATGAATTCACTATGAAAAAATCGTACAAACCGCTCGTTTATTTTGCTCCGAGAAAAAAGTTTTCGCAAATAAGCCAAGCATTTGCTACTTTTGCGCAAAAGTAGCAAGTATTTGATAATCAATGGTTTGCTTGAAATGATGGTGTTTATGTGTGTCAAAAGCACCATCAAATATCGAAAAAAACAACTAAAAGCAGCCCTTTTACCTTATAAAAGCATAACTATTACAAGGTGAAAGAGCTGCTTTTAGCGTGTAAAAGGGCTGCTTTTACAGCGTAAAAGCTATGCTTTGACCCCCAAAAAGATTAAATATGGTGTCGCGAAAGAGGTAAAAAGACCGTTTTATCTCTATTTTTTTCTCTAGTTGAAGAATTTTTAGAGACCGTTTGGGTGACATAAATTTTACATTTAATCTCAAATAGTCATTCGCTTTAAACCGGTAGAGGTATGTTATTAAACTTGAATAATTAGAGTTGTTTTGGGTTATAAAACTAGCAAACGTATGTATAAGTAACATATTTTTTGTACTTTTGCATTATTATAAATAATAACGGATTCGTTATTTAGCTAATTAATGACGTATGAAAGTTATAGATAAAATTTTTGAGTGGTATCTTACAAAGGATGCTCTGCCGTATTGGGTAGTATTGGCTATCGATATTTTGATTTGTTATCTGTCTGGAATACTTGTATTTTGGTTTTACTATCACGGAGCCATTGAATTTTCGAATCTGTCTTTAATTACAAAAACCATATTTGTTTATATGGTTTTCGCACTTATAGGTTTTCGAGTTTTCAGGACTTATTCAGGTATTATACGTTATTCTTCTTTTGTAGACTTACGGCGTATCGGCCTTGCCATGCTTTTATCTTTATTTATAGCAGAGATAATGCATTATCCCATGTATTCTTGGGATATGAGATTTGTGCGTTTGCAAGGGCGACAAATTGCTGTTATGTATATAGTTTCTACCGTAGGAATGGTTATTTTCCGTATATTGGTGAAGGCTGTCTATGATGTATATTTAAACCCCAACAGAAGGGTTAAAGTGCTGATATACGGCGTTCGTGAAGGGGGAATAGGCTTGGCAAATAATATTTGCAATGATAGAAATACGAAATTTTTATTGAAAGGCTTTATATCTCACGACGATTCATATTCCGGCAAAACGCTGATGGGCGAGAAAATATATGCAATCAGTGATGAACTGGAACAGCGTATAAAAGATATTAATATAAAAGCAGTGCTTGTTTCGCCTTTACAAGTAGATAGATTTCGGGCTGATACAAAATTGCAAGACTTGCTTATTAACGCCAATGTCAAGATATATCTGATAGAACATACGAAAGAATGGTCGGGCGAATACGATATGGAGCATGTGCAATTTAAGGAAATAAATATTGAAGACCTGTTGCCACGCGATGAAATCGTTGTAGATATGGATGCTATCGGAAAGGTACTGAACGATAAATGTATCATGATTACAGGCTCGGCAGGTTCTATTGGCTCGGAGATCGTTCGGCAGATTTCGGTTTATAAGCCCGCCAAACTCATTCTGATCGACCAGGCGGAAACACCACAGCATGATATCAGATTAATGATGGGGGTAGATTATCCAAATATTGAGGTGGAAACGATAGTTACAAACATAACTAATCTTGATAGGATGGAATCCCTTTTTAAAACGTATAAGCCAGAATATGTCTTCCATGCCGCTGCTTATAAGCATGTTCCAATGATGGAAAATAACCCTTCGGAAAGTATTTTGAACAATGTCTGGGGAACGAAAGTTATTGCGGATTTAAGTGTAAAATATGGTGTGAGAAAGTTTGTAATGGTTTCTACTGATAAAGCTGTGAACCCTACAAACGTTATGGGCTGCTCAAAGCGAATTTGTGAAATTTATTGTCAGAGTTTAAATAACAAGATAAATCAAGAAGGTAATAAAGAAACTCCAACTCAGTTTGTTACCACTCGATTCGGTAATGTTTTAGGTTCGAACGGTTCGGTTATTCCATTGTTTGAAAAGCAAATAAAGAGTGGAGGCCCTGTAACGGTAACCGACCCTAACATAATTCGCTTCTTCATGTTGATTCCGGAAGCTTGTAAATTGGTGCTTGAGGCGGGTACGCATGGCAAAGGTGGAGAGATATTTGTATTTGATATGGGTAAGCCGGTCAGAATTGCTGATTTAGCAAAGAGAATGATAAAGCTTTCCGGAGCGCAGGATATAGAAGTGAAATACACAGGTTTACGCGAGGGAGAGAAACTTTATGAAGAAGTCTTGAGTACAACAGAGAATACGCTTTCCAGTTTTCATGAGAAGATCCGTATAGCTAAAGTGCGCGAGTATGACTACAATGAGGTTTGCCAGCAGATAGAGTCACTTATTGCTCTTAGCCATACTTATGACGATATGGCCATCGTGAGAAAGATGAAAGAGATTGTTCCAGAGTATATAAGCAATAATAGTAAATACTCCGTTCTGGATAAGAGTTGATTAACTGAAATGCCAAGAATGGAAAAGTGCTTGCCATCATGAAAGATAAACATATAGAAGCTTCGGCCTATTTGGATTTCCTCAGGTTTAGTTTGCATGAAGATGCGGCAGAACCTGATAGCTTAGCGGAGATGGACTGGGATGCGCTGTATGACTTCGGTAATAAACAGGCTATACTCGGTGTCTTGTATCATGGTCTTAAAAGACTTTCAAATTCAGAGCATCGTCCTAATAGACAGCAGATATTGAAATGGTATGGTGGTTACCTCTACATAGAAAGGGCGAATAAACAAACGTATAAGGATGCGTCAGCCTTGACAAATCTGTTATATAAAAAGTATGGAGTTAAGGGATGTGTCCTTAAAGGGCAGACCAACGCATTGATGTATCCTGACCCTTATATACGTACTCCAGGCGATATTGACTTGTGGACGGACGCGAAGACTTTAGATGTAATTCGTATTTCGCGTGAGTTGGATAAACATGGTGAAATAGGTTATCATCACATAGAACTATCTTATTTTAAGACTCCTGTAGAGATGCACTTTTTCCCATCTTTCATGGGAAACGTATGGCATGAGTATAAGTTGAGGCGTTTTTTCAATCACCGAAAGGAAGCCCAGTTTGAAATGTTTACGCCGTTACCGGATAACCTTGGTTCGATCTGCACTTTAACGGACGATTTTAATCGTGTTTTCCAGTTGTCGCACCTTATGCATCACTTCTTCTTTGAAGGTATTGGATTGCGCCAGATGATAGACTATTATTATCTGCTGGGTAGGGGATTTAGTGAAGCGGAGCGCGATGAAACCAACAGAATTCTGAAGCAAGTGGGTATGTATAAGTTTGCTTCAGCGGTTATGTATGTGATGAAAGAGATTCTCGGACTTGATGATAAGTATCTCTTGATGCCGCCAAACAAGCGTATCGGTAGGATTCTTGTGTCTGAGATATTGCAGGGTGGAAACTTTGGCTTCTATGACAAACGTTATTCTTTTGCCGGCAAGTCTGTTTATTCTCAGTATTTTTTAGAGATATATAGAAACTTACATTTCGCCTTGGATTTCCCTTCCGAAACGCTATGGGGACGCCCTGTGTCCCGTTGGTGGCACATGATTTATAAGGCTTGGCTACGTCGTCAGCTAAAGAAAAGCATGTGATAATCTGGAGATTGGATGCTGGCAACTTTTTTGAACACATAAAAAACGGGCAGAACTCCTCATATGGAATTCAGCCCGTTTGCTTATCTTTTGCTTTTACAATGTTGCAATGCGTGTTTATCAGCACTGCAAATGTCTATCCTGTCACAGTTCGTTTTTTAGCGGATAGTAATATTTTGTGTTCTTTTTGTAGGATGGAATAATTTGAAAGATGCTTCCTTGATGTTTGTTTGCGTTTAATCAATGGTACTGCGGTACCACTGATACAATCGCTCTATGCCCTCTTCAATTTCGACTTTGTGTGTCCACCCGAGAGAATGTAGTTTGCTGACATCAATCAGCTTGCGTGGCGTGCCATTAGGTTTGCTGGTGTCCCAGCAGAGTTCACCCTCGAAGCCTACAGATTTTATAACGAGGTCGGCCAGTTCCTTGATATGCAACTCTTTGCCCGTACCCACATTGATGTGGCAGTTGCGGATTTCGCCAAGGCTTGGGATGGCACCGCCACGCCCTTCGGAGTTGTTGCGGTCAACGGCTCCATCGGTCTTGGCACCATAGAACACGCTTGAATATTTCTCAATGCCAATGATATCCTTGAAATCTACATTCAGTAGCACATGGACAGATGCGTCGGCCATATCCTCACTCCAAAGGAATTCGCGCAATGGAGAACCATCTCCCCAAAGCGTTACCTTGTTATTTTCTATACCATAGTAAGCAAGGCATTGTAAAATTCGCTCTTCCGAGTTCTTGCCGTCCACATTCCCTTCCCCAATGATGGTGCGGAGCTTGTCTGTAGGATTTACCGGTCGCTTGTCCATATCTTTGCGAATAGCATCCCAATTTCGGTCGTGAATAAGTTTGGCCAGATAGATTTTGCGCATCATTGCGGGAAGAACGTGTGAGTTCTCTAAGTGGAAGTTATCGTTAGGACCATAGAGATTGGTGGGCATGACGGCGATATAATTCGTGCCATATTGCAGGTTATAACTCTCACACATTTTCAGTCCGGCTATTTTGGCGATAGCATATTCCTCGTTGGTGTACTCCAATGGCGAAGTGAGAAGGGCCTCTTCTTTCATCGGTTGCGGCGCGTTCTTGGGATAGATGCAAGTCGAACCTAAGAAAAGTAGTTTTTTTACGCCGTGCAGATAGGCCTGTTCAATTACGTTGCATTGCATCTTCATGTTCTGCATAATGAAGTCTGCGCGATACAGCAAGTTTGCCATGATGCCGCCGACGAAGGCTGCTGCCAATACGACTGCATCCGGTTTTTCTTCATCAAAAAATGCCTTTACGGCTTGTTGGTCTGTCAAGTCGAGTTCTCTATGGCTTTTTCCAATCAGATGATTGTACCCTCTCGCTTTGAGATTGTTCCAAATGGCTGATCCGACAAGCCCATGGTGGCCGGCAATGTATATTTTTGAATCTTTAGATAGCATGATGAAGTTTTATGTTTGGTAGCATCCGTTGTTGAAGGGATTAACTGTTGTTTTAAGTTAAGCTACTTGACGATACCCTTTTCGAGATATTCTGCCAGATTAGTCCTTACTTTCTCCGCGGCTCCCTCAGAAGCAACCTTTGCCATATCGCTGTCTACCATGAGGTTGACAAGCTCTTCGAATGTCGTCTTGTTGGGATTCCAGCCCAACTTGGCTTTCGCTTTCGTTGGGTCTCCCCATAGATTCACAACGTCGGTGGGGCGGTAGAAGTCGGGACTTATTTCAATGATTACATTACCGGTAGCCTTGTCAATACCTTTTTCGTTGATGCCTTCTCCTTGAAATTCCAATTCAATGCCTACACGTTTGAAAGCGTGGAGGCAGAACTCACGTACACTGTGTTGCACGCCTGTGGCGATGACGAAATCTTCGGGTTTGTCATGCTGGAGGATCAGCCACATACATTCCACGTAGTCCTTGGCATAGCCCCAGTCTCTAAGCGAGTCGAGATTGCCCAGATATAGTTTCTCTTGTTTTCCTTGTTTAATTCGTGCAGCCGCAAGTGTAATCTTGCGCGTCACGAATGTTTCTCCTCTACGTTCGCTCTCGTGGTTGAACAGAATGCCGTTGCAGCAATACATATTGTAAGCGTCACGATATTCTTTCACTATCCAGTAGCCATATTGTTTTGCTACGGCATACGGACTATAAGGGTGGAAAGGCGTATTCTCGTTCTGTGGAACCTCTTCTACCTTTCCATACAGTTCCGAGGTAGACGCTTGGTAGATACGACATGTTTCCTTTAATCCAAGCAGACGTACAGCCTCTAAGATACGAAGAACTCCTACGGCATCTACATCTGCGGTAAATTCAGGCGAATCAAAGCTCACCTGCACATGGCTCTGTGCGGCCAAATTGTATATCTCCGTGGGTCTTACCTTGCTGATGACGCCTAAAATACTCATCGAATCGCTTAGATCCGCATAGTGTAAATGGAAATGAGGCTGCCCTTCTAAGTGAGCAATACGTTCGCGGTAGTCAACCGAAGAGCGACGAATCGTTCCGTGTACGTCATACCCTTTCTCAAGTAGCAGTTCGGCAAGATATGAACCATCTTGTCCGGTAATACCTGTTATTAAAGCTATATTCTGTTTACTCATAATTTAATTATTTTGTTATTTTTCTAATGTAGTCAAATACTCTTCATGTAAATAATAATATTTCTTCTTAAAAAGTACGTATGCGATAATCAGTATAGTTGCTACTATAAAGGTATAAAGCCAATGTATAAACTGATTTTCCGGTACCAAATAGATAGCTCCTAAAGAAATAACCATCTGTAATACCATATATAGGACAGAGACTTTTACATGACCTATCCTTAGTTCATTAACCATTAACTGATAAGCGTGCTTTCTATGTGCCAGACCAAGTTTCTCGTGCAATATGATGCGATGACAGATCGTTAATACACCATCAATACCATATACCATCCACAAGATAGGAAACCAAGCGAAATCGCCGGTTTTAGCTATTAGTTTTGCAGTAGCAAACAATACGATCATTGCCATGCCGATGCTCCCAACATCACCAGCGAAGCATTTGGCTTTACCTTTCGGCCTAAAGTTGAATATGCAGAAAACCAATACTCCAAGTGTCATCACAATCAAAAATGATGAATCAATAAAATTCACTCTTGTATGCTCAATTAGTAACATTGGTATAAGCATTGCTAACGAATAGCCACCCATGATACCATTGATGCCATCCATAAAATTAAAAATGTTCATTGCACCAACAAAAGCAATAAGTGCTATTATTATGAGCCACCACAAATCTATCTGCAAAAATCCTATTTCCTGGATCATAAGGAATATTGCTATAAACTGTATTACTAACCTTATTGAGTCTGATAACGAATGGATATCGTCAATAAAACTTATTCCTGCAGCTAATGTTACAGCTGTGAGTAGCCATGGATAAGGGAATCCAAAAATAGCAGACCAAATCCATAGACCAATAGGAAATATTATACCACCACCTCGTAGAACCAATTTAGAGTGGCTAGATCTTTTATTTGGTTTATCAATAATATTGAACTTTGCCGCTACCTTAAAGTAGACTACTTCATTTACAAGCAGTATAATAAAAATGATTCCGTATAATATATATGCTTTCATAAAGTATTTATTTCAAAGTTTTCGTTTTTAAGTATATGTCTAAGAGGATGAGATAAAACCAATGTTAGTTTTTAAGTGACTGTGCAATTCTTTTTAAACTTTCATCTAAACTAATAAGCTGATAGTCAAAATCCATTTTACTCATTTCGGGTTCATAATAATACGTAGCAAACATCTTATTAATTGGTTGTAGGAAAAAACTTCCTATCCATACTATAGGATTAAATACCTTGCTAATCCAAATCTTGTGTTTTG
>CAUURC010000029.1:0-32253 GCA_963547405.1 uncultured Prevotella sp. | reverse complement strand
TACAGTCTGAATTTCATATCTCGTACCATCACCATCTTGATATGGCTGTTGCTCTTTCTATTGGGCACAGAGGTCGGAATGAACAAACGTATCATCAATGGCATAGGAAATCTGGGAGGAGAAGCACTGCTTCTTACCCTTGGAGGAATGGCGGGCAGTTGCCTGCTGGCATGGATGCTATGGCAATTTATCAATAAAGAAGGACAGTAGCATGAAAGGAAGTCTTATCATCGTAGGATGCTTTGCTCTTGGCATCATTGCCGGTTTAACTAAACGGTTACCCACAGAGGTCATAGACAGTGACTTGAGCTACTATGCACTATGCGCACTGATGTTTTGTGTCGGAATATCAATAGGAAACGACAGCAAGACACTCAAAAGTTTCAAACAGATAAGTCCTAAATTCATGCTACTGCCGTTATTTACCATTGTCGGAACATTGGCCGGGTGCATCGCTGTTGCGTGGTTGTTGCCCGAAAGACATCTCACCAGTTGCCTTGCCATCAGTTCGGGCTTAGGCTATTATTCTTTGTCCGGTATATTCATCACCGAGATGAGAGGGGCAGAATTGGGCACCATTGCCCTGCTTGCCAACATCATACGAGAAATTATAACACTACTCTGTGCGCCGTTACTAAGAAAGTGGTTTGGTCCCTTGGCTCCCATATCTGCCGGTGGGGCGACCTCCATGGACACCACTCTACCCATCATCACGCAAACCGCAGGTAAGGAATTTACCATCATCTCCATCATGCATGGATTTCTGACAGACTTCAGTGTACCTTTCCTTGTCACTTTCTTTTGTTCTATTTAACCATTTCCACTTATGAAAAGACACCTTATCTACAGTCTATTTTTAGTTTTTTGCTCACTCAACGTATTTGCCGATAACAACAATCCATGGCAAGACCCACACGTTTCAAGCATCAACAGAGAGCCTATGACCACCCATTTCATTCCTTACAAGAATGAGCAGGAGGCTATGCAGAGGTACAACCTGTGTGACACAGAACGCCTGAAATGCGATCCCAAAGCAGAACGCAGAATACAATTAGACGGGAAGTGGCGATTCATGTATGCTCAAAATATCGAGAAAGCTCCAAAAGATTTCTTCCGGAAAGACTTTGACGCAAGTAACTGGAGCAATATCAAAGTACCCGGAAGTTGGGAACTGCAAGGATTTGACGCGCCCATTTATACAGATGTGAGCTATCCGTTCCCTGTCAATCCGCCTTTTGTACCCGCAACGTACAATCCTGTAGGATCCTACCTGCATAGTTTCACTGTGCCCGAAGATTGGAAAGGTATGGATATTTACATTGACTTTGAAGGTGTGGAGTCAGCTTTTTATGTCTGGATAAACGGCAAGATGGTGGGCTATAGCGAAGACAGTCGTCTACCTGCTCACTTCAATATCACACCTTATCTGTGCGCAGGAGAAAACAGACTGGCAGTAAGAGTGTTCAGATATAGTGACGGCTCTTATCTGGAAGACCAAGACTATTGGAAATACAGCGGCATAGAAAGGAGCGTGTATATACAGGCACGTCCACGTTTCAGACTACACGACTTCGTCTTACAGGCAGGACTTGTGCACGACTACAAGGACGGCGAGCTTAATCTCGACTTAATTTTAAGGGGGATGCAAACTGGAAACCACTTAGAAGTAAAGGTACTGGACGAACACAACAAAACCATTTTATACAAAGAGTTTAAGATAAGAAACACTACAGACTCTGTTTTCAGCATTCACCGGATATTCCCCTCTGTCAATCAATGGAATGCAGAGACGCCTCATCTTTATAGGCTTGTCATCAATACAAAGACAGCCAAAGGAGTAACAACAGAATCGATAACACATGATTTTGGGTTCCGCACGGTAGAAATAAAGTATGGCATGCTACTTATAAACGGAAAGGCCATCAAGATAAAAGGTGTAAACAGACACGAACACGATGCACGTTCAGGACGCACCATTACGGTGGAGAGTATGCTTGAAGATATCAAGCTCATGAAACAAGCCAATATCAACGCCGTTCGCACCTCACATTATCCCAATCGACCGGAATGGTATGCGCTATGCACGAAATATGGTTTATACCTTGTGGACGAAGCTAACATAGAGAGTCATGGTATGGAAAACTCACCTCATCCTACACTTGCTGACAATGATGACTGGGCAGATGCTTTTCATCAGCGCATGTGTCGTATGATAAAAAGAGATAGAAACAGCACCTGTGTCATCATCTGGAGCCTTGGAAACGAATCGGGGTATGGTCCACTATTCGAACAGATATATCATCAAGCCAAAGAAATGGATGCTACAAGACCTGTTCAGTATGAAGGTGGTGGATATGAGGGAAAGTCTGACATCTACTGCCCAATGTATGCACGCATCTGGGCTTTACGCAGGCATGTCAATCAGAGAGATGCCCGTCCGCTCATACTATGCGAGTATGCGCATGCCATGGGCAACAGCGTCGGCAATCTGCAAGATTACTGGGACTTGATTGAAAAGCATGACCAACTACAGGGCGGATTCATTTGGGATTGGGTAGACCAGACCTTTGCAAGCAAAGACAGCATAGGGAACGATATATGGGCATATGGTGGAGATATGGGCTTTGTGGGGGTGGAAAACGATTCAAACTTCTGTGCGAATGGCTTAGTTGCTGCCAACCGCACATTGCATCCTCATTATTGGGAGGTAAAAAGAGTGTACCAATATATACATTTTAGTCCTGCACCTTTCAGTTCAAACAAAATATCAGTACGCAATGCATTTGATTTCACCATGCTTGACAAATACGAACTTCACTGGGATGTGAAGAAAGACGGCAAAATAACAGAACAAGGAAAATGCGACTTCCCGACAATAATGCCGCATGAAAGCGGTCTGATGGAGATTCCATTTACACGGCCCGACAAAAAAGATAGCGAATATTTACTCACGTTACGGGCATTCACAAAAGAAGCAAATGCTTTGCTGCCTGCTCATTTTGAAATAGCCAACACTCAATGGGTACTTTCAGCTGCGGCTCGAACAGATACAGAAACAGCTACAGACAGGCAAGCACTGAAGATGAAAACAGAGAAAAACAATGTGTTCATCTGCGGTAAGGATTTCACAGCCATATTTTCTAAACCAACGGGAGAACTCACGTCACTCTGCTACAACGGTAAAGAAATACTGAAAAACGGTCCTAAACCAAACTTTTGGAGGCCATTGACGGATAACGACGTGGCAAGCGGTACTCCCAAACGCTGCGGCACATGGCAATATGCCGGTAACAAGATGATATTAAACAAGTTTGAAACGACAAGCCGAGCAGATGGTATCTGTATCAAAACATCATACGAGTTGAAAGAACAGGAATCCAATGTAGAACTAACATATACGCTGTCGGGAGACGGACAAATCAAAATAGACATGCACTTCAAGCCGGGAAACAAACCACAGCCTGAAATGCTCCGCTTAGGCACGAGAATGGTTCTTGCTGCCGACTACGACCAGATGACATGGTATGGACGTGGACCTCACGAGAACTATGCAGACAGAAAGGAGAGTGCACTCATCGATATTTACTCGGCAAGTGTATGGGAGCAGTTTCATCCTTATGTAAGAGCCCAGGAAACTGCCAACAAGAGTGATGTAAGATGGGTAGAAATCAAAGACAAAGAAGATTTCGGCATTAGGATAGAGGGGTACGAACCGCTCAATGTCAGTGCATGGAACTTTACCCAAGATGACATTGACTACATTCCTGCCAAAACAGCACACAAGCATGGAGGAAGCGTTGAACGCAAAGACATGGTGTGGCTCAACATAGACCACCGGCTGACGGGTGTAGGAGGAGACAATACATGGGGAGCACAGGTACATCCCGAATATACCATCACACCACACGAATGGCACTATACATACACGATAAAACCGATTAAAAAAACGACTATAACAAGATGAACAACAGATATAAAACCATCATCCTACTCATCACCACACTGTGGTGCGGCATAGGACAATGCCTTGAGGCTGTAAACCTCTTCAAATGTGAAGACTTTGAAAACATTATCAACATACGGCTTACGCCTACAGGAAAAGAACGCCTTACCGGATGCTTTTCCGATCAAGGAGCATGGATGGGCTTCACCATTCCCGAGACAGACAAACCTACAGGTGGTTTTTGCGGACCATTCAGCATAAACAGCAGACAATGGTTTGCCACCTCTTTACTGGCGCTAAAAGACAGTAAAGGCCAGCTAAAAACCATAACGTCCAACTACACTCCGGGAAAGATTGCCATGAGTCTACAGACAGAAAAGGGTGTCGTGAACGAAGAAATAATCTTTGCTGATTCACGCACGGCACTGCTAAAAATAACTGGCAATGAAGAGAGCACACTATGCTTTACTGCTTTTAAGCCACATGAAAACGTGACAATGAGCATAGAAGGCAACCATGTCATTGTAAAAGAACCGGCAGAAGAATGTCTCATCATTACATTTCCGCAAGGTTGCAGCCTTAGCACAAATGGCAAAAACTACACCTCTATCCTTCCCCAAGGACAGCACGACGCTACAATTGTGTTGTCTATGCTGCTGCCAGGTGACCGACAGAACGTACAGCAGCTGTTTGCAGAAACACTCCTTGGAAAATACAAAGAGACAGAAACAGCAAACAGCAACAGATGGAATGGTTATATTAATAAGGTGTTAAGAGAAGACATGCCGACCAAATACAACAGAGTCGCAGTAAAATCGATTGTAACACTCATCTCAAACTGGCGGGCACAACGTGGCGGACTACTCCACGACGGTATTGTTCCCAGTCATGCCATAGGATATTTTGTAGGCTGCTGGGCATGGGACTGCTGGCGCTTTTCTGCGGCAATGGCACATTTCTTTCCGAAACTTGCCAAAGACAATATCCGTGTAATGTTTGATTACCAACAAGCTGATGGTATGGTGATAGACTGCATATATACTAACCCACAGGAGAACAATGCACGAGACAGCAAACCGCCTCTGGCTTGCTGGGCAGTAGACGAGATATGGAAAGCTACCGCAGACACTGCATTTGTAAAAGAGATGTATCCTAAGTTGTTGGCTTATTATAAATGGTGGTACAAATATCGTGATCATGACAGAAACGGCATCTGTGAATTTGGGTCAACAGACGGAACACTGGAAGCCGCGGCATGGGAAAGCGGTATGGACAATGCCATACGGTTTGACAATGCCAGCATGCTGCACAACGGTGGAGCGGCCTGGAGCATTAATCAGGAAAGTGTAGACCTCAATGGATATCTGGCATACGAATATACCTTATTGAAAAAGTTTGCAGGAATATTAAAAGAAGACTTCAATGAGCCTGACCTGAGACATCGCATTGCCGACTATTTCTTTGATATCGAAAAAGGATTTTTCTTTGACCGAAGACTGGCTGACAAGAGTTTTGTAAGAGAAATGGGATGCGAGGGATATCTACCATTCTGGACACGTATCGCGACAAAAGAACAATGGAACAGGGCAAAGAAAGTATTGGAAGATAAAAACAAGTTTTCCACTTACATTCCGTTTCCTACCATTGCTGCTGATAATCCTAAATACGACCCACAAGGCTATTGGAGAGGTCCGATATGGTTAGACCAGACCTATTATGCCATTGAAGGTTTCAGGAATTATGGTGAAAGTAAAAAGGCAGACATGTATACCAGACAGGTTTTTGACAGACTGAACGGACTTACGGGAGACGCACCTATACATGAAAACTACGACACTTTTACAGGCAAACTTTTACAAGCCTCTCATTTCAGTTGGAGTGCTGCCCACCTGCTTTTACTTTATAAGGCAATGGGAGAAGTTAGAGAATAGACTAATTATTCATGCGGAAAGCAATACGGGGAACTATCTTCTTATCGTAATGATGTTATCATTCAATTCTAATTTCACATGATAAGACTTTTCCAGTATTTTAAGATTTTCGCCCAAGTCATTGGCAGCCAGCACTCCGGTAAACAGATCTTCCATATTAGGCTGTACCGTGAAATGGAACTTCACGCGATAATTCTTTTCAATCGTGGCTATCACATGCTTTAGAGACGCATTTCTAAAAACCAACTCATTGCGTTGCCAAGCTGTTGCATCCTGTACGCCTTCTGCCATAGTACGAACAGAAATGCCACCCGTAGACCTGTTCAAGGTAGCAATCTGATTGGGCAAGACTATTGTCTTTTCATCAGAAACGGATGAAGAAAACATTACCTTTCCACTCTGCAATGCCAGTTCGGCCACATCCATATCCTTACGCGCAAACAGATTAAACGTTGTACCCATGACTTTCACGTTCAATCCCGTAGCATTGATAGAAAACGGATGAATGCTGTCTTTTGCAACTTGAAAAACAGCTTCACCATTAAAGCTCACCTGCCTCTTGGCATTATTAAAATTACCAGGATTGTAAGACAGTTCTGAATCTTCGTTCAACATAACCCGTGTACCATCAGGCAACACCACGTTTGCCTTTCCGCCTATCTGCGTGCATACTGTAGTGACACTGGCAAAGAGGTCGTTTCTCTGCGCATAGAACCAATAGGTGGAAAACAGCAGAACCGGCATCATAATAACTGCCGCGATCTGCATCCACTTCCATGCGCTCTTCCAATGATTTACAGACGACACCTTCACCCGGTCTTCGATACGACTCCACATTTTTTCCACATCAACTTTGAAAGACTTGGGGGCTGTATCAAAATCATCCCATCTTTTGTGTATAGATTCTTCCAAGGTTTCGTCAGAAACTATATTGATGTTACTGCGTAATTGCTGAAGTTCCGGCTTCGTTATATGATTGGAAAGGAATTTTTCTTCTAAGCTATCCATATATATATTCATGCTTGATTTATTGGGTAAAACAAGAAAATACAGGAAAAGTACCCTTCAGTTAACAAAAAATAAGAGGTGACAGATTGCGTAAAAAGGTTCCAAACGCTTACGCAATGCCTTGATAGCAAGTACCAGTTGATTTTTTATGGTTTGTTCTTTTAACCCTAACAACTGTGCTATCTCCTTGTTGCTTTTCATTTCCAGCCGTGACAGTTTTATGATCTTGCGCTGTGTTTCCGGCAATCTGTCTATGGCCGCATTCAGCATTTTCACAAAATCATCATATTCCAAACCATCGGTTGTTCCACATGTAAAATGTCCCAGATAATCCACATAATCTTCGAAAATAGGAGCATTCACCGTAGCCCGATAAGCATTGATGACGTAATGGCGCATGCGGATAAAGAGAAGAGACTTGAGTGTCGTTTCTTGTTGTATGGTATGCCGATTATTCCATAGCCACACGAAAGTGTCTTCCACAAGTTCTTCTGACTTTTCCCTCGAATGTGTGTACTGCATGCAGAAAGAAAAAAGACGGACTGCATAATGGTCATACAACACACGAAAAGCATGTTGTGAGTCTCTTTTCAGTTCAGAGATATGTAACGCCTCATCAAAATCCATGGTGTCTTTCGTATTCCTTAAAAATATTTGTTGCCGGTTATTTTAAATGATACAGCAAACGAATGCAATGGAAGTTTACTTTCGGATTGCCGAATGTAACTTATCGGATGCAAAGATGGTAAAAAATATTTAAACAAACAACTATCCTTCTCTTTATGATCATGCAATTTATAAAATACACAAAGGGGGATGCATCGTGCAGATACATCCCCCTTTTGTCTATCTTTTCTTCAGTTTGAATTAATCTATAGCCTTGAAAGCGGCGAATATCTCTGCGGCAAGAGCCTGCTGCGCTTCGCTGCTCATCTCTATATGACGCTTGAAATCGACATCAGCCTCGCTGTTCATCGGCAGCAAATGGATATGCGCGTGGGGTACTTCAAGCCCCAACACCACCTGAGCGACCTTCGTACAGGGCACAACCTGCTTCAAAGCACGGGCTACTTTCTTGGCAAAGACCTCAAACTCAGCCAGATCGGCGTCGTCCATATCAAAGATGTAGTCCACCTCCTTGCGAGGAATCACCAGCGTATGGCCTTTTGCCACTGGATTGATATCCAAAAAAGCATAGAACTTTTCGCACTCGGCGCACTTATAACTCGGTATCTCGCCGGCTGCAATCTTACTGAAAATTGTACTCATATTGATTTTCCTCCATTAATAATATTGCACAAACAGAATTTATCCGATGGTAATCTTGTCGACACGCAGCTTAATCGTGCCGCGTGGAATCTTGATTTCGGCCACGTCGCCCTCCTTCTTGTTCAGCAGTCCCTGGGCTATTGGCGTAGTAATGGCAATCTTTCCTTCTTTCAGATTGGCCTCACTCTCACTTACGATGGTATAAGTCATCTTAGCCTTATTGGCCATATTGGTCATCTGCACGGTCGACATGATCTGTACGGCATCGGTAGACAGCCGCGACATATCTACAATCTTGGCCTCGGCGATGGCAAGTTTTATCTGATTGATTTTATCTTCGAGATGGCCCTGAGCCTCCTTTGCTGCGTCATATTCAGAGTTTTCACTTAAGTCTCCCTTATCCCGAGCCTCAGCGATAGCGGCTGATGCCTTTGGGCGCTCCACAGATTCAAGCTGTTTGAGTTGAGCCACGAGATTATCGTAGCCTTCTTGTGACATGTAAGCCATAATTTCTTGCTTTTAAGTTTATGAATGTTTTCCTTTAGGATAATAAAATAAGGAATTCCGACAGCCTCTTGTTGTCGGAATTCCGCACCTTATCTTCCTTGGTTTCTAATACTTTTGCAAAGATATGGATTATATCCGAACAAAACAAGTTTTTAATAATAATTTAGTTTTAGCGGTCTTCTCCAACGGTGTTTCGTAACTGTTTGCGCCACAAAGAAATACCGTTACCGGCAGTTGTTTCACTTATTTTGTCTACATTTGTACGGAATAATTTTATCAAACGCCCTATCTTATGGAAAATGACATCTATGCCGGCGCAGCCGAAGCCCAGCAACTCCTGCATCAGAAATACATGCGCCGCTGCCTGCAACTGGCCCGCAACGGACTGCGCAACGCCAAACCCAATCCTATGGTGGGCGCGGTCATCGTGTCACGCGACGGCCGTATCCTCGGCGAAGGCTATCATGTTCACTGCGGAGAGGCCCATGCCGAGGTCAATGCCTTTGCCAGCGTCAGACCGGAAGACGAATCTTTGCTCTCCGAAGCTACCATCTACGTCAGCCTGGAACCCTGTTCGCATTACGGAAAGACCCCGCCATGCGCCGATTTGATTGTCCGCAAAGGTGTCAGACGATGTGTCTGCGGCAGCGTCGACCCCTTTTCTCAAGTGCATGGGCGTGGCATTCAGCGACTGCGCGACGCGGGAATCGAGGTCATCGTAGGCATACTCGAAGCCGAATGTCTCGCTCTCAACCGCCGTTTCATCACTTTCAACACCCACCAACGACCCTATATCTTATTAAAATGGGCACAGACGGCCGACGGATTCATCGCTCACAACGGACAACCCTTAGCCATTTCAACGGCGTTTACAAAGATGTTGGTCCACAAACTCCGCACCGAATACGAAGCCATACTCATCGGTAGAAACACCTTAGACATCGATCGGCCACAACTAAACGTCAGAGAGTGGGCCGGCCCGTCGCCCGAACGCATCGTATTAAGCCACCGACCGGCAACCGTTCCCGAAGGTTTCGTCTGTCTGCCGAGTATCGACGACGTCCTCCAATATCTCTATAACACCGGCAAACAGAGTCTTTTCGTTGAGGGAGGAACCAACGTTTTGCAACAATTCATCGATCGGGGGCTGTGGGATGAAATCCAGATTGAGACATCACCCATGATCATTTCCGAGGGAGTCAAGGCCCCACAGCCTCCCCTTACAAGCCTTCTCGTGGCGCAAGAGACATACGATGGGAACACCATCAGCCACTATCATGCCGAAAACCTCGCTCTTTAAATTTCCATAACAACACCTTATTATATTGCATCTACTGACATTGAAGCCCGTCGGCACACATGGTCAGCTGATACCACATTGTTAAAAATATAGAAGTTTCATGGCAAGTGATGCCTAATGGTATTATCTTTGCAAGCAATACAGCAACGAAAGTAGGCTTTGACTATCGTAAATTATCAATTAAAAGTATAAACAATGGAAGTAAAAGAATTTGAAAAAATGATCAGAGAGCAAGAAGGTTCTCTCTCATTAGCTTTCCCCGCGCTCATGCGCAAGGTATATGTATGGATGGCATTGGCGCTTGCGCTGACGGGTCTTACGGCCTATGGCATTGCCAATAACACCAATCTGGCCTTCACCTTAATCAGCAATCGGGCACTGTTTTGGGGCATTGCCATCGCCGAGTTTGCGCTGGTAGTATTTCTTTCTGCCCGCATTCAAAAGCTCTCTCTGTCAACTGCCACCCTGTCATTCTTGCTCTACAGCGTGCTCAATGGTGTCACCATGTCGATTATTTTCCTTGCGTTCACAGCCAGCAGCATTGCCACGACCTTCTATATTACGGCCGGTACCTTCGGCGTAATGGCCGTTTACGGCTACGTTACCAAAACCGATCTGAGCAAATGGGGCAACATTCTGCGGATGGCTTTGCTGGGACTGATTGTCGCCCTCGTGGTAAACATCTTCCTACAGAACTCCATGCTCGACTTGATTATCAGTGGAATCGGTGTCGTTCTCTTTACAGGACTGACGGCTTATGACTCCCAGAAGATCAAAACAGCGCTGGCCATGCAGGAATATCCCGATGAAAACGCGCAGAAAATAGCCCTCATCGGCGCACTCAACCTGTATCTCGACTTCATCAACCTCTTCCTTTATCTGCTCCGCTTCTTTGGCCGAAGCAATAATTAAGAGGTGCCAAACAGCATTAAAAACAGACCAAACACCTTATTATAATCATATATAAATAAGGCCCAAGCTGACCACTAATGGTCAGATGGATAAAAAACAGATTGCCATACGCAATCTGTTTTTTTTATTATTGTGCTGAAAGCAAAGAAAACTTAGCTTACTGATGTTAGCCGACACTTCCTCTGTTTTGTAAAGAAAGTGGTAAGAAAAACGACCCTAAAAATTACTCCAATTAGATAAAAATATAGGGGTAAAAAACTGTTTTCCGCACTTTCGTGATGTCGTTTTTGCACTTTTCCGGGTCAAAAGCATAGCTTTCGCGTTGTAAAAGTAGCCCTTTTACCCGCTAAAAGCTATGCTTTGACCGTGTAATAGCTATGCTTTTACATGGTAAAAGGGCTACTTTTAGGCCATTTTTTCAATGGTTTCAGGTCGTTTTTGACCGGCAAAAACGTTACTACTTTCGACAATCGATTGATTATTAATAAGTTATCTATCTTTTCACAAACGCTCAAAATACTGCGGTTTTAGTCACGAACTTTTTTCTCGAAGCAAAATACGACAGTGATTTGTACGTTTTTTCACATGGAATTTTGCCGTTTTGCAAGTTGCGTGGCGCCGGCGTAAGGGCGTGATTCATCACATTCCGCATAAGAAAACAGGCATTAATAATTATCCCGCATCAAAACAAGCCGATGCGATGACCACAAAATCCACAACACAACAGGAACAAATACAGAAACGGAACGTGATAAATCACGCCCTTACTGCTCACCCCACGCTATTCGCAAACACAGAAATCACGCCACTCAAAGGCGTATATATATACGCGCTCGTGGCCTTAAAACTGCATATTTAATTAAAAACATGCAATAATATTTGGATATTTCCTCGAATATACATAACTTTGCAACTACCAATGAATAAATATACAGATATATGAAAGTTAAAACCAGCAGAATCGAGACATTGAAAATGTTGATTTCGAGCAAAGAACTTTGCAGTCAGGAAGAAGTGCTTCAAGAACTCAAGAAAGAGGGATTCACGCTGACCCAAGCCACCTTGAGCCGCGACATGAAACAATTGAAAGTGGCCAAAGCGGCGAGTATGAACGGCAAATATGTCTACGTGCTGCCCAACGAAACGATGTATCGACGGGTACACAAGCCGCTGTCGCCCAGCGAGATGATGCGCAATTCGGGCTTTCTCTCTGTACAATACTCGGGCAACATGGGGGTTATCAAGACCCGTCCGGGCTATGCCAGTAGCATTGCTTACAACATAGACAACAGCAATATACCGGCTATCTTAGGAACCATAGCCGGCGACGACACGATATTCATTGCCATTAAGGAATACGCCAATCTGGAAGAGTTGAGCAAAGACATAGCCAAAGCTGTCGACTCTATATTCTAAAGAAAATGAAAGAGATAAAAGTGATGGTGGCGGACGCGTCGCATGAGAAATACGTCGATACGATTCTCAAGACAATCGAAGAGGCGGCACAAGTGCGTGGCACAGGTATCGCCAAGCGTACCCACGGATACCTACTCACCAAAATCAGGGAAGCCAAAGCCGTCATAGCTCTCTCGGGCGACCGGTTTGCGGGATTCAGCTACATCGAGACATGGGGCAACAAGGAATACGTTACCACATCGGGCCTCATCGTGCATCCTGAGTTCAGAGGACAGGGCGTGGCCAAGCGCATCAAGGACATGACTTTCACGCTGGCTCGCAAGCGTTGGCCCCATGCCAAGATATTCTCGCTGACCAGCGGGTCGGCCGTCATGAAGATGAACACGCGGTTGGGCTACCATCCCGTGACCTTCAACGACCTGACCGATGATGAAGCATTCTGGCGGGGCTGCGAAAGTTGCTGCAATGTGGACGTTCTCCACCGCACCGACCGCCGCTACTGCATCTGCACCGCTATGCTCTTCGATCCCGAAGATCACTTGCCGGCCAAGATTCCCGCAGAAGTCATGGAGCGGATAAGGAGGATAGAAGGACACCCGCATCACTTCCGGAAAGGGAGAAACGGCCATGGCGCAACGCGTGAGAAAGCAAAAGAGTAAACATATTATCCACAAACAGACAAATAGAATGGAGAAGCCAATGAGCAACAACGGTCAGACAGGCGCGACTTCTCTCGCCGCAAAGAGCACGAAACAGGGCAAAGTAGTCGTCGCCTATTCGGGCGGACTGGACACGTCCTACACCGTCATGAAACTGAAAGAAGAGGGATGGGAGGTCTATGCGGCCTGTGCCAACACGGGCGGTTTCAGCGCCGAGCAACTGAAAGTGAATGAGGAAAACGCCTATAAGTTGGGGGCGGTGAAGTATGTAACGCTCGACGTGACGCAGGAATACTACGAAAAGAGCCTGAAATACATGATTTTCGGCAACGTCATGCGCAATAACTGCTACCCCATCTCCGTGAGCAGCGAGCGTATTTTTCAGGCTATTGCCATTGCCCGCTACGCCAAGGAGATTGGCGCCGAAGCTATTGCCCATGGTTCTACGGGTGCCGGCAATGACCAGATACGCTTCGACATGACGTTTCTCGTGATGGTGCCGGGCGTGAAGATTATCACGCTGACCCGTGATCACGCGCTCAGCCGTCAGGAAGAAACAGACTATCTGAACGCGCATGGATTCTACGCGGATTTCACCAAACTGAAATACAGCTACAATGTAGGTATCTGGGGCACGAGTATCTGTGGTGGCGAGCTGCTCGACCCTACACAGGGACTTCCCGAAGAGGCTTATCTGAAACACTTAACACGGGAAGAGCCGACTGATTTGCGCGTCACTTTCGAGAAAGGAGAGATTGTGGCCGTGAACGATGAGCCGTTTACCGACAAGGTGAAGGCCATTCAGCGCATCGAAGAGATAGGGAGTGCCTACGCCATTGGCCGCGATTGCAACGTGGGCGACACGATTATCGGCATCAAAGGTCGTGTGGGCTTTGAGGCGGCAGCGCCAAAACTCATTATCGAAGCCCACCGTCTGCTCGAAAAGAGTACGCTCAGCAAGTGGCAACAGTATTGGAAAGACCAGGTGGCAAACTGGTATGGCATGTTCCTACACGAAAGTCAATACATGGAACCTGTCATGCCCGACATCGAAGCGATGCTTACGAGCAGTCAGCGCCACGTGAACGGTACTGCCATCCTGCGCCTCTATCCTTACGGATTCCAAACGGTTGGCATCGATTCGCCCGACGATCTGACACGGTCAAAGCTCGGCGAATATGGCGAAATGCAGCACGGATGGACGGCCGACGACGCCAAGGGCTTCATCAAAGTGAGCTCTACGCCTCTCCGCGTGTTCTACGGCATGCACCCCGACGAGCAGCGATAAAGCACGAACGCTATGCAACTATCCGGTTATTGCTGACGTCTAACATGCAACAATAACCTTTAAAGAATATAGATATGACTGGAAAGAAATTATTAAGATCAACGAATGACAAGTGGGTTGCGGGTATTTTAGGCGGCATTGCCGAATATTTGGATTGGGATCCGGCCATCTTGCGCTTAGCCTATGTGTTGCTAACGGTATTCAGCGCAGGCTTCCCGGGTATTCTGATTTACATTTTCCTGTGGATTGTCATGCCCAAACAATAAAACATAGATATGATAAAAGTAGGAATTTTAGGTGCTGCGGGCTATACGGGCGGCGAATTGATCAGGCTGTTGCTGAACCATCCCGAGGCGGAAATCGTCTTTGCCAACAGCGAGAGCAATGCGGGCAATCGGGTGAGCGACGTGCATGAAAGTCTGTATGGCGAAACCGACCTGCTGTTTACGTCCGACATGCCCTTTGAACAGACCGATGTCGTGTTCTTCTGCTTCGGGCATGGCAAGAGCAAGGCTTTCCTGTCAGAACATAAAATTCCCGCTAACGTGCGCGTCATCGACTTAGCTCAGGACTTCAGATTGGCTCCCGAAGCGGTCTACGGACTGCCCGAGATTCACAAAGCAGACATCGCCAAGGCCCGTTTTGTGGCCAATCCGGGATGCTTTGCCACCTGTATTCAATTGGGATTGCTGCCTTTGGCCAAAGCCGGACTGATTAAACATGACGTCAGTGTCAACGCGATAACAGGCAGCACAGGGGCCGGACAGAAGCCCGGAAGTACCACCCACTTCTCTTGGCGCAACGATAACATCAGCATTTACAAGGTTTTCAGCCATCAGCATGTGGCCGAAATCCGACAGAGTTTGGCCGAATTGCAAGGCTCACTCGACGCCTCTATCGACTTCATTCCTTATCGCGGCGACTTCACACGCGGCATTTTCTGCACCGAGGTTGTGACGTTTGAGGGCGAGGAAGGTTCGCCAATGAATCCTTCCGCCGAGCAACTTGTAGCCCTCTACGAAGACTTTTATCGCGAAGCACCTTTCACCTATTATATATATAAGGCACCCGACTTGAAACAAGTGGTGAATACGAACAAAGCGCTTGTGCATGTAGATAAATTCGGCAATAAGGCGGTCATCACCTGCGTAATCGACAATCTGCTGAAAGGAGCGGTAGGGCAAGCCGTTCAAAACATGAATATCATGTTCGGACGGGATGAGACCATGGGCCTAAAACTGAAAGCAAGCGCTTTCTAAAACCACTGAATGATGAACTTATTTAACGTGTACCCGCTATTCGATATCAACATCGTAAAAGGGCAAGGAGTCAACGTATGGGACGATCAAGGACAGGAATACCTCGACCTTTATGGAGGTCATGCCGTGATCAGTATCGGTCATTGCCATCCTCATTACGTAGAAAAGATAACGGAACAGTTAGGCCAATTAGGCTTCTATAGTAACTCTGTTGTCAACCAACTACAGGTAGAACTGGCCGAAAGATTGGGTCGCCTCAGTGGCTATAACGACTATCAGCTGTTCTTAGTCAACAGCGGTGCCGAGGCCAATGAGAACTGTTTGAAGCTGGCTTCGTTTCAAACGGGACGCACACGGGTGCTTTCGGCTCGGAAAGCATTTCACGGTCGCACGTCACTGGCCGTAGAAGTGACCGACAATCTCAACATCATCGCTCCCATCAATGCCAACCGGCACGTGACTTTTCTGCCACTCAACGACCTCGAAGCCTGGGAAAACGAACTGGGCAAGGGCGATGTGTGTGCCTGCGTTTTGGAATGTATTCAGGGCGTTGGTGGCCTCAATATGGTTACACCCGTATTTGCCCAAGGGCTGCAAGAGGCTTGTAAGAAACATGGAACGATACTCATCTGCGACGAAATACAATGCGGTTATGGGCGGACAGGCAAATTCTTTGCGCATCAGTGGTTAGGTATCCGGCCCGACTTAATCAGCGTAGCCAAGGGATTTGGAAATGGTTTTCCGATGGGTGGCGTACTGATTTCCCCCGATTTTCTACCCTCCTACGGTCAATTAGGTACAACATTCGGTGGCAATCATCTGGCTTGTGCGGCGGCATTGGCCGTGCTTGACGTTTTTGAAAAGGAGGGACTCGTTGAAAACGCGCATCTTGTGGGCGACTATCTCATCGATGAACTGAAGCAATTGCGACAACGCAACACACATATCGTAGAAGTTCTTGGACGTGGACTCATGCTCGGCGTCTTGTTGAATATACCTCATAAGGAAGTAAGAAGCAAGCTCGTTCGCGAACAACACTGCTTCACGGGGTGTGCCGGAAGCAATATGCTACGTATTCTGCCACCACTTTGTCTGACGAGAGATAACGCCGACGATTTCATTCAGCGATTGGAAACGGTGTTAAATGACTGACAATGCTGTAAAAAGACAGGCTCTTATTTGTGAATCGAAAAAGATTTACTACTTTTGAACTTATCTAAATTCATCACAATATTATTATGGAAGATTCATTAAAGCAAATAGGCCTGCGCCTGAAAGGACTTCGGGAGGTTCTTGAAATCCCCGCGGAGGAAGTGGCCGAACTGTGCGACATCAGCCTTGAACATTATTTAAAGATAGAGGCTGGCGAAGCAGACCCGTCTGTTTATCGTCTTTCTAAAATTTCAAAGCGCTACGGCATCAGCCTTGATGTGCTGATGTTCGGCGAAGAACCACGCATGGACGCTTATTTCCTGACACGCAGGAATCAGGGACCGACGGTCGAACGCCGCAAGGATTATAAGTACCAAAGTCTGGCCAGCGGCTTTAGAGGTCGCAAGGTTGACCCCTTTCTGGTGCAAGTAGACCCGCTGCCGGATGACGTTAAGTTCAGTAAGAACGCTCACGATGGGCAAGAGTTTGACATCGTAACTGAGGGACGACTCGAATTAACCATCGGAGAAAAGGTATTAATATTAGAAGTTGGCGACAGCATTTACTTTGATGCGCGTCAACCCCACTGCATGCGGGCCTTGGATGGCAAGCCTGTAAGATTCTTATGTATAGCCATCTAATTCAGAACAGACAATGATAGAAAGATTTTTAAAGCAGACTCGCTTTACTTCGGAGGAAGATTACAAGCAACATCTGAAGTTTATTATTCCTGAAAATTTCAACTTCGCCTACGACGTTATTGACGCTTGGGCCGAAGAAACACCCGATAAATTAGCGCTTTTGTGGACCAGTGAGCGTGGCGAAGAACTCCGTTTCACGTTCAAAGACCTGAAAGAGCAAACCGATCAGGCCGCAGCCTATCTCCAGAGCTTAGGTATCGGCCACGGCGATAAAGTAATGCTGATTCTCAAGCGCCATTATCAGTGGTGGCTGTCTATGATTGCATTGCATAAACTGGGCGCCGTTGCCATTCCGGCAACCCACATGCTCACCAAGCACGACATCGTATATAGAAACGAAAGAGCCAGTGTGAAAGCCATTCTGTGTGTCAATGACGAATACGTAACGGGACAGATCAAAGCCGCTATGGCCGAAAGTCCGACCGTTCAAGTGTTAGTGGCCGTCAATTCGCTGTCAGAGGAGGAAAAGACTGTGCCCGAAGGCTTCCACGATTGGAACAAAGAATGGAAACAAGCAGGTCAGTTCCAACGGCCGCCATTCGTCAACAGTAACGAAGACACCCTGCTGATGTACTTCACCAGCGGCACCAGCGGTGAACCGAAGATGGTCGCTCACGATCATCTGTATGCTTTGGGCCATCTTACCACAGGTGTTTTCTGGCATAATCTCAACGCAGACAGCATTCATCTCACCGTGGCCGACACGGGATGGGGTAAAGCCGTATGGGGCAAACTATACGGACAATGGTTTGCCGGAGCCACAGTCTTCGTCTTCGATCATGAGAAATTCACGGCCGAAAAGATTATGCGGCAGATTGAAAAGTATCGCGTCACGTCTTTCTGTGCGCCTCCCACCATCTTTCGCTTCATGATTCAGGAGGATTTTGCCAAGTATGACCTCTCATCGCTGAAGTATTGCACCACTGCCGGTGAGGCATTGGAGCCCGCCGTGTTCGAACAGTTCCGCCAACTCACGGGTATTAAGATGATGGAAGGCTTCGGTCAGACCGAAACGACCATGACTTTAGGTACATTTCCATGGATGAAGCCGAAGCCCGGCAGCATGGGAAAGCCCAACGCGCAGTACGATATCCGACTATTGCGGCCCGATGGCACCGAATGCGAGGATGGAGAGAAGGGCGAAATCTGCGTCCGCGTGGGCGACAAGAAGCCACTGGGGCTTTTCAAGTATTACTATCGTGATGAGGAAAAGACCAAGGAAGTGTGGCACGACGGCCTTTATCACACCGGAGACATGGCCTGGCGCGATGCCGACGGCTACTATTGGTTTGTCGGACGTATGGATGATGTCATCAAGAGTTCGGGCTATCGCATCGGACCATTCGAGGTTGAGAGCGCGCTGATGACCCATCCGGCCATTGTGGAATGCGCGATTACCGGTGTTCCCGACCCTATAAGAGGCATGGTTGTCAAAGCTACCGTGGTACTTACCAAGGAATGGAAGGACAAAAAGGGCGATGCTTTGGTCAAAGAGCTACAAGAACATGTGAAGCACGAGACCGCTCCGTACAAATATCCTCGTATTATAGAGTTTGCGGATGAACTTCCTAAGACGATATCCGGTAAGATTCGCCGCGTCGAAATACGCGAAAAGGACAATCAGAAATAGATTCCCGCAAACCATATAGAACGATACGAACAGTTTATCAACGTTAACTGATAAACAACCAACACAGTATATGAAAACTTTTTTCAATGTAGAAGATTTAGGCAACCTCGCGCAAGCATTGCAAGAAGCACGGGAGGTGAAGCACAATCGTTACGCATTTCAGCATCTTGGCAAGAACAAGACGCTGCTGATGATATTCTTTAACAACAGTCTTCGCACTCGACTCAGTACACAGAAAGCCGCAATGAACCTCGGAATGAATGTCATTGTGCTTGACGTGAATGCAGGAGCGTGGAAATTAGAGACCGAACGAGGTGTCATTATGAATGGTGACAAGAGCGAACACCTGCTCGAAGCCATCCCCGTAATGGGCAGTTACTGCGACCTGATCGGCATTCGGAGCTTCGCCGGACTCACGAATCGGGAGTTTGACTATGCTGAAACGATCGTCAATCAATTTGTAAAACACAGTGGCCGACCCGTTTTCGCGATGGAGACGGCCACTGTTCATCCCCTCCAAGCCTTTGCCGACCTCATCACCATTGACGAATACAAACCGTGCCATCGACCTAAGGTGGTGCTCACGTGGGCTCCTCATTGCCGTGCCTTGCCACAAGCCGTCCCCAACAGCTTCGCGCAATGGATGGGAGCGGCCGATGTCAACCTTGTCATCACGCATCCTCAAGGCTACGAACTCGACCCGAAATTCACCGGAAACGCCACTATTGAGTATGATCAACGCAAGGCTTTCGAAGGCGCTCACTTCATTTACGCCAAGAACTGGAGCTGTCCCGGCGTCAGCCGACCGAGCGATTATGGCCAAATACTGACCGAAGACGCGGCTTGGACCATTGATTCCAAGCACATGGACTGGACTGACAACGGATATTTCATGCACTGTTTGCCCGTTCGCCGTGGCCTCATCGTTACCGACGATGTCATTGAAAGCCCCCGAAGCCTTGTTATTCCGGAGGCCGCCAATCGTGAAATCAGTGCCGAAGTGGTCATTAAACGCATGCTCGAAAGCCTTTAAAAGACCCTATTCTTCCCGTTTTTATCGCTCAACACTTCAATAACTACATTTTTTTCATAAGCATTTGCGAATATTATATGAAAAAAATGTAGTTTTGTAAGCAAATAATCAAACAACCAATGATATCTTTTGAAAGCGATTACAACAACGGAGCACATCCAAAAGTATTGCAACATCTCGTCGAAACCAATGGAGAACAAACTCGATCTTACGGTTTCGACGTTTATTGTGACTGTGCCAAAGAGAAAATTAAAGCAGCTTGTGAGGCCCCGGATGCCGAAATCTTCTTCCTTGCGGGTGGTACTCAGACCAACGCAACGGTCATTGACTCCATCCTTCACACCTACGAAGGCGTCGTCAGTGTAGAGACCGGACACATCAATACGCATGAAGCCGGTGCCATCGAATTTACCGAACACAAAGTCATTTCTATCAAAGAGAAAGACGGAAAGATGGATCCGCAGGTGCTGGACGACTATCTCTACAACTTCATGCACGATGGCAATGCCTCTCATTCGGTCTATCCCGGCATGGTCTACATCACCTTTCCCACCGAATACGGTACGCTGTATTCAGCTCAGGAACTTGATGACATCTTCCAAATTTGCCAACGCTACGACCTCCCCCTCTATGTAGACGGTGCCCGATTGGGCTATGGTCTCATGGCAGATGGCAACGACATCCCGCTACCCTACCTGGCCAGCCACTGCGATGTGTTCTATATCGGAGGCACAAAGATAGGCGCGCTCTGCGGCGAAGCAGTCGTATTCACCCACAACAACGCCCATAAGCACTTCTTCAACATCCAGAAACAGCACGGAGCGCTCATGGCCAAAGGGCGATTGCTCGGTGTACAGTTTGACGCCCTCTTCACCGACAACCTCTATTTCGACATCTCGCGCCACGCCATTGATATGGCCATGCGCATGAAAAAGATATTCCAAGACAAGGGATACCGCTTTTTTATCGACTCTCCCACCAACCAACAGTTTGTCATTCTCAGCCATGAGACCGTGAAACAGTTGTGCGAGAAAGACATTGTTTTCACGCATTGGGGGCCGTTCGATAAACAGAATATGATTTGTCGCTTCGTTACGAGCTGGGCAACGAAGCCTGAAGAGCTGGATTATCTTGAAAAGAACCTATAAAACGGTCAACATTTTCACAACCTTACCTTTATAGGTGTTGACCGTCAGATGCAGTCGGCCCTTGAATCCTTCCAACGGAAGGCTCATCACTTGGGCTGACTGATAATATTCAGGAACAGAATTTTGCCGATGGAACACGCGAATATAAGCGTCGCTTGTTCCATCGGCATTTTTTATCATACGATCAAGCACCAGCATTACCTGCTGTCGCTTGTCCTTATCGTCTACCTTTCCCGTCTTCAGGGCAAAGGAAATGTTGAGATATTTCTTATTAGCCGACACCCAAGCGCTCTCAAACACCACGGGATCGGTATATACTTGGGAAAGACTTGCCGCATCGCGCAACCGCACTACGGGCACGGGACGCAGCGAAAAAGGCTCCGTTGACCCATCGCTCATCACCCGTTTGTGATAGAGCAGCGCCCGATAAGTGGAGTCGGCTGTCGTGGCCCAGGCGGTCTGCACGGACTTTGTGAACGTCAGTCGCGTATCGTCATCCGTCAGGGCCTTTACAAACAGCCTTCCACCATTGGTCATCGCCTCTACGTAATGAGCCTGGAGATAGGAATACCGCCCGTCGCCACTCTCATAAGTTTCGTGCTTACAACCTGTCAGCAGGCTGATGGCCATCCATCCGATGGCCACAATGCCCCAACATTTCTTCCCCCGCATACTTACTTCTTGAACGAGAAGCGGTTGCGCAACGACTTAAACATGCCGCCCTCCGTAGCCGCTTTAGCCGACAGATAGTTCTTGGTCGGGTAGGCATACTGGCTCAACAGACAGGTACGCAGGAAGCGTTCGTCCTTATTCTCTATATCAATCTTCTCCAACTGACCGGCAACATAAGCCTCGAAGTGCTCATACTCTGCCTCCGTATAATGATCGGCATACACCTTCGTGTCCTGAATCATGTCCAGAGCGATGTAGTTGCACGGATAGATACGATAGCTGCGATGAATCTCGGTATCGATATGCGCGGCGATTTCATCGAAAAGTTTGTTCTTGGGTTGCTCCAAATCGACTGTCTCCAGCCAATCATCGATGCAGGGCGCAGCCTCATAATGGATGTGTCCCTTGTAGCCCTTGATACCTACCAACATGCTTTCCATGTCGTCTTCGGCCGTCTTTTTCCAGAACGGCACGTCGCGGCGCAACTGATATTCACGCGCTTTAAGATAGTCACATGGGTCATACTCGTAAGAAATGGCCAGTGGCACGATATGAAGTGCCTGCAACCGCTCGATGATCGTGCCTTCGCCACCCATCGCCATCATCTTGAGGATGGCCGGTTGGGTCAGGTCGTTAGAGTTCTTCGCACGTCCCTGACGCTGTGCTATCCACACGTTCTCGTTCTTTTGAGCAATGGCAAAGTGGATATATTCCGACATGCGCTTGCTGGCTTTCAGCATTTCGACAGAATGGAGCGCCCTTTCCACGGTGAACGACTTATTGATGCGCACCAAATCTTTCACCCATGGCAGGGTCAACAGGTTGTCGCCGATAGCGATTTCGCACGTCGTTTCAAAGCCCACGTCAATCAGAACCTTGTCGAGAAAGGCAGAGTCGAGCACGATATCACGGTGATTACTCACAAAGGTGTAACGTTTCTTGATGTTCAGATTGTAAACATCCATGTCGATTCCCGCGCTGGCCGTCTGCACTAATTGCAGCAGGAAGGGATAACAGAAAGCTTTCTGAAACTCAAAATTCGTCTTGCACTGCTTCATCTTCTGCCCGATGGCCTCTACGGGCACACCCGGATAAAGGTAAGCCAGCACTTGCAAAAACTGTTGGTCGGCCAACAATCGGTCAAACACTTCAGGCAATTCTTCCGGTTCGAACGGCCTTATGGGATCAAACTCTGAAGGTATCTTCATAATTTCAAAATTAATTATCTTTTAAAAACAAGAAAAGAAAGCTCCATGGCCAAACTCGCCACCCCTATCAGCTAATCCCTTTTCCGGGCGCGATAATCAGTTCGATGCCGAGTTCTTCTATCCGTCGCACGTCAGAGGATTTGATATGGCTGTCGGTGATAATCATATCCACCTCTTCCATGTCGCTGATCTTCGCAAATCCTTTGCGTCCGAACTTCGACGAGTCAGCCAATACAATCGTTTTCTGGGCCGCCTGCATCATCTTCTGATTCAGATGGGCTTCCCGCATATCAGTAGTCGTGATACCGAAGTCGAAATCGATACCGTCAACACCCATAAACAGCTTGCTGAAAGCGCAGCCGTTGAGCAGTATCTCGCTATAGTCGCCCACCACCGACTCGCTGCTATGGCGCAGCATGCCACCCAACTGGATGATATCAATGTTATCATCCTGCGAAAGCACGATCGAAGCCTGAAGCGATGCCGACACGACCGTCAGCTTGTTGATAGGCTTCACGCAGTGGGCAAAAGCGTGGATGGTGGTACCCGAAGCGATGATAATCGAGTCGTTATGCACGATAAACTTAGCTGCTTCCGTACCTATACTATACTTCTCTTCTGGAAAGAGTTTTTCTTTCTCATTAACCGATCGGTTGCTCGTAAAGGGATTAATGGCAATCGCCTTTCCATGGCTGCGGTATAATTTACCCGCTTTCTCAAGGTCGGTCAGATCCTTTCTGATCGTCACAGACGACACGTCAAGTAACTCAGCCAGCTCCGACACCATCACTGAGTCAGACTTAAATAATTGTTCTAAAATGGCATTGTGTCTATCTTCTTTTATCATCATTTGATAGATTGTGATTAATAAGACAAATATACGATTTATTTCACAACCTTATTCTTTACGCGTTCATCTTTAAATATATATTAACACTCAACCATCAATAATCTTTACATTTGGTCAAAAATGGCTGGCTTATTTGCAAACAACCCTTCCTTGGATGCAAATAACGCAAAAATAGCCGATTTTATAAATCACTAATTATCAGCCGTTTACACTTTTCGACCTCCCAACAGCACTACTTTTGACTCCTAAAAGAGCCACTTTTAGCTTGTCATAGCTATGCTTTAACATGCTAAAAGCAGCTCTTTTAGAAGGTAAAAGCATAGCTTTTGCGTCGCAAAAGGGTAACAATGACCCCTTCCGAAGCCAAAAAAGCCCATCCATCTCCACTTTTTCGCCCCATTCGTCATCTATTTCGCAACCTCCGGAAGGTCGGTTTTTTGTGATAAAATCATTACATTTTTACCATCATATATGGGTCGGCCGTATCATACTTGTCAACGGTGTGATGCAGCATGTACGGCATTGATAATGCGTATATCATTCTTGGGCCGACAATAAGAGGCCGTTTCAGCTTTTAACAAGACTTGTTACAAAATATAAAAAAGTCGAAACCGAACGTAACCAATTACGCTTCTACGCCATGTTATATATTCGTTTGAAAGCAAAAACGTTTCTTTCGCAATACAAAATGGTTAAAATACACTAAATATAGGCTATAAAAGAACCAACATTATCAAATAAAAACTATCTTTGCTTCATAAATAAGACATTCCTGTTTCATAACGAAAGTTTTGCTTCTGATTTATGCAAACTAATAAATCCATTTACATACGAAAACCTAAATTTCATCAAGATGAAAAGAGATAGTCACAACGAGTACGACGTCATCATTATCGGGGGTGGGATTACCGGAGCCGGAACAGCCCGCGACTGCGCCTTGCGTGGTCTGAAAGTGCTGCTGGTAGAGAAATACGATCTCACCAACGGAGCCACGGGACGCAACCATGGACTGATGCATAGTGGTGCCCGCTATGCCGTTACCGATGAGGAGTCGGCAACCGAGTGTATCCAAGAGAATATGACGCTGCGAAAGATCGCGCGTCACTGCGTAGAAGAGACCGACGGTCTGTTCATTACGCTACCCGAAGACGACATTCAGTATCAGCAAACCTTTGTAAACGCTTGCCAAAAGGCAGGCATTCGCGCGGATATTATCGACCCGAAAGAGGCCATCCGATTGGAACCGTCCGTGAATCCGGCACTGATTGGCGCCGTCAGAGTGCCCGATGCCTCGATCGATCCCTTCAGACTGACTGCAGCCAATATGCTCGACGCCCGACTCCATGGGGCCCAAGTGCTTACTTATCACGAAGTAACAGAACTGATAGTCAATAATGGTCGCGTCACGGGTGTTGCAATGCGCGACAACATGACGGGCGAAACACACGAAGCCTATGCCCGACTTACCATCAATGCCACCGGCATTTGGGGGCATCTGATAGCCAAAACGGCCGACATTTCGATTAATATGTTCCCGGCTAAAGGCTCGTTGCTCATCTTCGGCCACCGTGTCAATCAGATGGTGATCAACCGCTGTCGCAAGCCGGCCAACGCCGATATTCTCGTTCCGGACGACGCCGTTTGCGTCATCGGAACCACCAGCGACCGCGTGCCTTACGACGTTATCGACGATTTGAAGATAACACCCGAAGAAGTAGACATCTTGATTAGCGAAGGCGAAAAACTCGCTCCGGCCCTTGCCACGACACGTATTCTGCGTGCGTACGCCGGTGTTCGCCCACTTGTAGCGGCCGACAACGACCCGTCCGGACGTAATATCAGCCGTGGCATCGTATTGCTCGACCATGAAGAACGCGACGGATTGGCCGGCTTCATCACGATAACGGGTGGCAAGATGATGACTTATCGACTGATGGCAGAGATGGCTACCGACCTCGCTTGCAAGAAGTTGGGCGTCGACAAGACCTGCGAAACCGCGGAAAAGCCATTGCCTGGCTCGGAACGGAGCATGCCAAAGAAAGGCCTTCCCACAGCCCGCATCGCCGCAGAGGGACGCCATGGCGCACTGACCTCAAACATATCGGCCGACACCATCATGGATAGAGCGTTGGTATGTGAGTGCGAAGAGGTGAGTGTTGGCGAGATGAAGTTTGCTGTTGATACACTTCACGTGAAGAATCTTATCAACATGCGCCGCCGCACCCGCGTCAGTATGGGCACTTGTCAGGGCACGCTTTGCGCCTGTCGTGCGGCCAGTGTGCTCTGCAATCTTACGAAAACAGAGGCCAAGAAAAGCCAAGCCGACCTCGCTTCTGTCATGGCAGAACGCTGGAAAGGCATGCGCCCGGTGGCTTGGGGAGACACTTTGAAGGAGTCACAATTAATGTCGATGGTCTATGAAGGACTCTGCGGACTGAATCAGCGCGCAGGAAAAGGAAAGGAGATTGCAAAATGAAATTCGATACTATTATAATAGGTGGCGGACTGAGTGGACTGACTTGCGCCGCCATGCTCGCTAAAAACGGACAGAAAGTGGGGCTTGTAACGGCCGGACAAAGCACTTTGCACTTCAATTCGGGGTCGCTTGAGCTCTTAGGATACCAAGAGGGAAAGGCTGTCGAGAACCCTTTGGAGGCCATGAAACAACTGAACGAAGGTCACCCTTATCGTAAAATCAAGGCCGAAAAGCTTGAACATTATATTGACGAAGCCGAGCAACTACTCGCGGAAGCAGGCTTGAAGTTGAAAGGAAGCAAGAGTAAGAACCATCTGCGCCTATCCCCTATCGGCACAACGATACCCGCATGGCTCACCCTCGACAACCTTTTGACGCTCGAAACAACCGATGACTTGAAAGGTAAAAAACTATTATTGGCCAACATAGAGGGCTTCCTTGACTGGCCTGTTCCTTATCTTTTAGATAGTTTGCAGACGATGGGCGCCGACGTGAAAGAAGCCACTTTTACCACGAAAGAACTGGAGTTTGCTCGCAATAGTCCGACAGAAATGCGCGCCACAAACATCGCTAAATACCTTAATAAGGCAGAGAATGTGACCGATGTTGCCCATGAAATCAACCGCATTGCTGCCGATTACGATATGGTTTTGTTGCCTGCCGTACTGGGATTGACCAACGACAATGCCGTCAAATTGCTGCGCGAGACAATTCAAACACCGATTGAATTTGTGGCCACTATGCCACCATCGGTACCCGGCACCTATATTCAGAACAAGCTACGGGCCTTCCTCCAGGGGCATGGCGCTATCATCTTGAACAGCGATACGGTAGAAAAAGGTTGCTTTGAAGGCGATAAACTCACGGCCATTACGACCGAAAAGCTGGAAGAAACACGCCTCACGGCCGACCAATATGTATTGGCAACAGGGTCGTTCATTAGCGGAGGACTTGTTTCCAACTACTTGAATGTCTGCGAACCGGCCTTCAATCTCGACGTAGAAGCGGCCGAAAAGCGTGAGGATTGGACGGCAGAATATCTCTTCGACGAACAATATTACATGGCGTTTGGCGTAAAGACAGATGGTGATTTCCACGTTCAGAAAGGGGGAAAGACCATTCAAAACCTCTATGCCATCGGCTCTGTATTGAGCGGTAACAGCGGTATGAAGCAAGCCAACCGCACCGGCGTTTCGATGCTTACGGCCATTGCCGTAGCACACAACATCCTAAACAAATAAAAATATTATGCAAGCCAGAATACAACTCAAAAATATCAGCCAACATGAATTGGAACAATGCATGAAATGTTCCATCTGTACGGTGTATTGTCCCGTATCGGCTGTCGAACCGAAATACCCCGGTCCCAAGCACGCAGGCCCGGATCTTATGCGCTACCGCATCAAAGACGACGCTTTCTTTAACGACAATCTCAAGATGTGTCTGAACTGCAAGCGTTGCGAAGTGGCCTGTCCTAACGGGGTGAAGATTGGAGACATCATTCAAGAGGCCCGCATCAAATACAGCACGCATGGGCCTTCGCTGCGTGATCGTATGTTGGCCAACACGGATTTCGTAGGAACGATGGCCACCATGGTGGCACCCGTGGTGAATTTCTCTTTAGGACTGAAGCCCGCAAAGGCCGTTCTTCATTCGGTAATCGGTGTGGATAAGCATCGCACTTTCCCCGCATATAGCGGTCAGAAGTTTGAAACTTGGTTCAAGAAAGAAGCGGCCGACAAACAGAAAACGTTCTCAAAGTTTGTGAGTTACTTCCATGGTTGCTACGTCAACTACAACTTTCCGCAGCTCGGTAAGGATTTGGTAAAGATATTAAATGCCTGCGGATATGGCGTCCATCTGCTTGAAAAAGAGAAATGCTGTGGCGTTGCACTAATTGCCAATGGCCTTTCCGGACAAGCCAAAAAGCAAGGAGAAGTAAACATGAATTCCATGCGACAGGCAATCAAGAATAACGATGAAGCCATCGTAACGACCAGTTCAACCTGTACGTTTACCATGCGCGACGAATACAAGCACCTGCTTGAGATTGACAACGACGACGTAAGAAGCAGTCTGATGCTGGCAACTCGCTTCCTGTATAATCTCATCAACGACGGCAAAATACGCCTCGCCTTCAGAAATGACTATAAAAAGAAGGTGGCTTACCACACGGCCTGCCACATGGAACGCATGGGATGGGTCGTTTATAGCACCGAATTGCTGAAGATGATTCCGGGCCTTGACCTTGTAATGCTCGACAGTCTGTGCTGCGGTATTGCCGGAACCTATGGTTTTAAGAAAGAAAACTACGAATGCTCACAAAAGATTGGTGAAACTCTCTTTGATCATATCAATGACGTTGATCCCGATTGTGTATCTACGGATTGCGAAACTTGTAAATGGCAAATTGAAATGTCGACGAAATACAAAGTCATTAATCCTATCTCTCTCATTGCCGAAGCTCTCGATGCAGAGGCTACTCAACAACTGAACGCATAAGGACATGAGCCGCCGTTGCGTATACTAACCGAATATAAAACCTATTAATTAAAAACCTTTTGAGCAATGAAAAAGTACATCCTGGCCCTCGATCAGGGCACAACGAGCTCACGAGCTATCGTCTTTGACCACAACGGACAGATCTGTTCTGTTGCGCAGAAAGAATTTACCCAGCACTTCCCGAAACCGGGATGGGTGGAACACAACCCTAATGAGATATGGTCTTCTCAAGCGTCTGTCATCGCTGAAGCCATCTCTTCTATCGACATCAATGGTCTTGACATCGCCGGAATCGGTATTACGAATCAGCGCGAAACCACCGTTGTGTGGGATGTCGACTCAGAAGAGCCCATCTACAACGCTATCGTTTGGCAGGATCGTCGCACCTCGGAGTTCTGTGACAAGCTGAAAGCACAGGGATTGGTTGACAATATCCGCGAGAAAACCGGTTTGATTATCGATGCCTATTTCAGTGGAACAAAGATTAAATGGATTCTCGACAATGTGCCAGGCGCACGCCAACGTGCCGAACAGGGTAAGTTGCGTTTCGGTAACATTGACACTTGGCTGGTATGGCGACTGACCCGTGGTGAGGTTCATGTAACTGACGTCAGCAATGCAAGCCGAACGATGCTATTTAACATCAACACGCTCAAATGGGACGAAGACTTACTTAAATTACTCGACATTCCGACCAACATGATGCCCGAGGTTAAGTCTTCCTCTGAGATCTACGGACATACCAAAACGACTATTTTCGCTCATGAAGTACCCATTTCAGGTATTGCCGGTGACCAGCAGGCTGCCCTTTTCGGCCAGATGTGTATCGAACCCGGAGCCATCAAGAATACTTATGGCACAGGTTGCTTCGTCATGTTAAACACCGGCGAAAAGCCTGTTAAGTCTGAAAACAACCTGCTTACCACCATCGCATGGAAGATTGGAAACAAAATCAACTATGCACTTGAGGGTTCTATCTATGTAGGTGGCTCTGTCGTTCAATGGCTTCGCGATGGCTTAGGCTGTATAAAGTCGTCTTCAGAAGTAGAGGAATTAGCTTCTACTGTGCCTGACAGTGGCGGCGTTTACTTCGTTCCCGCCCTCACAGGTCTGGCTGCTCCATATTGGGATCAGTATGCAAGAGGCACTATTATCGGCATTACAAGAGGCACCACAACTGCGCATATCGCACGCGCCGCACTTGATGGAATCGCCTTCCAGACATACGATATTGCGCTCGCAATGGCTAAAGACATGGGTGCTCCGCTTACAGAACTCAAGGTAGACGGCGGTGCTTCACGCAACAATCTGCTGATGCAATACCAAGCAAACCTATTAGGAATCAAGGTTGTTCGCCCAAGAATAACCGAAACAACGGCTCTCGGCGCAGCTTATCTGGCGGGTCTTGCCGTAGGTTTCTGGAAAAACATCGACGAAATCAAGCAGCAGTGGCAGGTTGAACGCACGTTCGAACCGGTGGCAGACAACGAAGAAATCGCTGCGGCCAAGAAGGGATGGGCCGATGCTATCAGTCGTACGCTCAGCAAATAAGTATTTTCCAACCTTAATTATAAACACTAATTAAAATTTTATGGAATACTCTATGACAACCCAGTTCATGATGGAACTGATTGGAACTTTAGTTCTTGTATTGTTCGGAGATGGCGTTTGCGCCTGTGTAACCCTTAACAAAAGTAAGGGACAAAGCAGTGGTTGGATTGTTATCACCATCGCTTGGGGTCTTGCGGTGTGTATGGGTGTGCTCGTTGCCGGTCCATATACCGGTGCGCATATCAACCCGGCAGTTTCTTTAGGCCTTGCTGTCGCAGGCATGTTCCCATGGGCTTCAGTGCCTTACTACATTGCTGCACAGATGATTGGCGGTGTTCTCGGTGGCATCCTTGTATGGTTGTTCTACAAAGATCACTATGCTGCCACAGACAATGATGCTGCAAAGCTCGGCACATTTGCTACGGCTCCTGCCATTCGCAACTATCCTCAGAACCTGCTCTGCGAGGTTATTGCCACTGTCGCTTTGGTGTTTATCATCATCTGTTTCAGTACGAAAGGCAACGCAGGCAACCTCTGTGATGTCTTTGGAAGCCTGGGCAGTTTTGAAAACAACCATGCCAATGTCAAGATAGGACTTGCTTCTCTCGGCCCAATTCCTGTAACACTGCTTATCATTGCGTTAGGTATGTCACTCGGAGGAACCACAGGTTACGCCATGAATCCAGCTCGTGACCTCTCGCCACGCATAGCCCATGCAATCTGCATGAAAGGCGACAACGACTGGGCTTACTCTTGGGTGCCCGTCGTAGGTCCTATGATTGGCGGTGCCATTGCCGGCATATTTGGTACCTGGCTGCTTGCTATCTAAGCCTTATGTCACACGATTAATAACTCATTAAAACACAAATCATGAGAAAGAATATATTCCGACTTGGTGCTTTGGCCATTGCAATGACCATGTCGCTCGGTACAAACGCACAAAAACTGCACTACAATGCAGGTCTGGAAACAACCCACCTCTGGCGCGGATTTGAGGTTTCCAAGGGACTGACTTTCAATAATGAGTTTAGTCTTTCTGATAACAACAATCACTTCAAGGTCGGTCTTTGGGGCGGAATGCAAATCAATGGAGATTACAAGGAGTTCGACTACTACTTGAATTACAACAACAGTGGTTTCAATGTTGCGGTTTGGGACATCTTTAACTTCTCTGACGGCATCTATCCGAATTATAAAGCTTACCGCATCGGCAACTACGATTGCCATAACACCGGTCACTTTATTGATGCAGCCATCAGCTATGATTTCGGTGTACAATGCAACTTCCCACTGACTCTCACATGGTCAACGATCGTTGCAGGACGCGACCGCGGCAGCATCAACAAGCAGAATATTTATTCAAGCTGGGTACAGGCGGGCTACACTGTCTACAATGATGAGAAGTTCAAAGTAGACGCTTCGGTAGCCGGAGCATTTGCACTCAATAACTATGATGAAAACGATGCAGCTCATTTCTATGGCAAATCAGCCGGCATCAACGATATACGTCTGAGTTGTACCTATAAGCTCAAGATCGGAAATCACCCTCTCCCAGTCACATCGCAAGCCATGTGGAACCCCGAAGCCAACAAAGGTTACTTCCGCGTAGCCATTAATTTGCTTGACTTGTAATCCAAAAAGACTATATTAATTCTCAAAGAGGATGGGCCTTAACGGCTCATCCTCTTTGTGTATTGTTCTTTCTAAGGATCACAATCCTACAGCCAATGCCATGTATCCATTCAAAACCAACACATTACTTTCGCAACACAAAAGCCTTAAAAAGATGTTAAACATTGCCTACAAAAATATTGGTGTTATGAAATAAAAGTTATCTT
>CAUURC010000028.1:0-33282 GCA_963547405.1 uncultured Prevotella sp. | reverse complement strand
GCCTGGCTCCTCTTTTACAAACCCTACACTCTTTACCCCCGCTTTTAAAACACCGGGGCGTGCGCGGTTGGGGCGTTATACACCACGTTCCGATCACAAACAAAGACTATACAATGCGTGATTTACCTCCTTCCGCTACTATGTTTGTTTTTTATGGGCAGCGTATAACATTGTTGGGGGAAATTAAAAATACCTGGTTGGGGTTGTGAGGAACGTGATGAATCACGCCCCTACGCTGGCGCATGGCGACTCGTTGACAATCTCTCAACGCATGATTCCCGCATTGTAAACAACAGGGCGTGAGCCGTAGGGGCGTGATTCATCACGTTCCGCCCGCAAACAAAGATGATACAAAGCATTGCGCATAGCATAAAAATGTAAAATTCCTGTCATAAAAACGGGCTCTGAAAATTCTTCAATGAGATGAAAAAATGAGGTTGAAATGGCGTTTTCTACCCTTGCGTGCGGTCGTTTTTCGCTTTTTCCGAGGTCAAAGCATCGCTTTTATGCCGCAAAAGCTATGCTTTTACATGCTCAAAGCAGCCCTTTTACCATGTCAAAGTTATGCTTTGAGCGGATAAAAGGGCTGCTTTGGGGTGATTTTTCCAGTGTTTTGGGCCGTTTTTGACGTGCAAGAAGCGGGCCGTCTCTTGCAAATAATTGGTTATCAGTAGTTTGTCAGAATTTTAACAACTGCTCAAATGCTTGGCTTATTTGCGACCAAAAAAATCTTGACGCAAAATAAACGAGCGGTTTGTACGAAAATTTCACAGTAGGGGAAAGCCCACCCCGCCAAGGGGAGAAGCCCACCCCGGCCCTCCCAAAGGGAGGGTGAACTAACTAACAGATTATGATGGAAGCTAACCAAACCAAAATTAGGGATATAATTAGCTTTCTCAAGTTAGTTCACCCTCCCTTTGGGAGGGCCGGGGTAGGCTTCCCCTTGGCCGGATTGCACCTCTATTTCCACGTCCATGGCCTGCTCTATCACCTTTATCAACGTTTGCAGCGAATCGGCCGTGAAATCACCGGTGAGCAATCGGTCGGGAGCGGTCGTGCGCAATCGCACGCCATAGTACGCTTCGAGGTCGGCAAGGACACGGCGAAGGGGCGTGCGGTCGAAGTGGAAACGATGGGTGGCCCAGACCGCATGGTTCGTATTGGGGGTTGCCAACAGGCGAGGACAAGCCTCGTTGTGCTTCAAAACGGCTTCCATTCCCTGTCGAAGCTCAACGCTCTGACGCGATTGGGCACCGGCAAAGCGCACGGCGCCCTCGGTGACAAGCACGCGCGTCTGCCCCACTCCGTCGACAATCTCAAACCGGGTGCCGAGGTCGGAGACGAGAAAATGCGTGCCAACGACGGTGAACGGCCGGCGGTCGTCGTGGCGTATTTCAAAATAGGCGCGGCCCGTCATGCTGACTTGCCGATTGTAGCTGCCCCGCCACGAGATGGAAGCACCGGGCGCAAGCACCACACGAGTGCTGTCGGCCAACGTATAGGTGCGGGCCACGGTGTCGGCCGACAAGGTGGTGAGCCGCGTTTTGAACCACCCATAGGCACCGAAGGCCACTAAGGCGACGATGGCGGCGGCAGCCCAGACGGGCCACAGCCGACGACGAACGGGTAACGACTGGCTACGGGCAAAGCGTTCGTAGCCTTTGCGGGGGTCGAAACGACCGGGCCGGTAATGATGTAGTACGAATTTCATTGTTATTGATTGTGTTTAATCCATGGGGTTCGTTGACGATAATAGCCTCCTACATAGCCGATGCCGCCCTTGACGTTGCTGTAAGTGGGCGCGATAACAGCCAGTCCTACCTTGGCCAGCTCGTTGTTGTCGGCGTCGCTGATCGACTTGAGGAAGTGATAATACTCGGGAGTAAGCCGATAGAGTTCGACGGCCATGGAGTCGGAAAGACTGTAATATGGAGTGTTGAGCCGCAGCGTGTAGGTCTGTCCGTTGATGAGCCGGTCGTCGAAGAGGTACATGTGCTGATAGGGCGTGTCGCTGAAGCCGTAGTCATAGTCGATACTTGAGAGGGTCTTTAGCACGGGTTCGCTGTCGCTATGGATGGAAACATATTTGTATTCGGCCACCTCCCGCGTGGTATAGAAGCCCCAGTCGGCCCCATACCACACTTTCTCCTTCCTCATAGAGAAGCGCATGGCGCGCACGGCATAGTAATCGTGGGTCTCGGCGGGGTCGGTGAAGGTGAGACGCAGCTGCAACTCGTCCTGCACGGCTTCGTCATACGTGTCGTAGATGCGTATTTTCTCGCAGCTAAAGTCGCCCACCACAACGGGTAACGGAATGTGGGTGGCAGCCGATACGCCGACAAACCCGGCGGCACTGACACCGAGTTTCACCTCGTCGCCGCCCTTCTGACGGACGATCACACGGTAGTTGCCCGCCCCCAAATTCTCTACCTGCTGCGATTGGCCATTAAGGCGGTAGTCGATCGTGGCGTCGGTGACGGGCGGACTGCTCTTCTTGCTACCCACGGGCAGGCTGCTTGTCACACGGATGAGCGTGGTGTCGCCGGCAGCCGGCATGCAATAGACCACTAACTTACCGGCAGAACGCAGTTGGTCGATATCAAAACGGTCGTGACAACCTGTAAAAAGGAGGGCCGATAAGAAGGCCACAAGCCCGTATATTCTTTTCTTTTTCATCATTTTCTTATTCTTTGAACGCGCGACACTTATATAAAAAGGGCAGAAACGCGCCGTGCTTAAAACTTAATCGTATAGCTGAACGAGGGGATAATGGGGATATAGCCTTTGGCTTTGGCCCGAATGCGGCCCGTCGTTTCATCGTATTTCACATTGACAAACAGCGTGTTGAAGTGGCAGTAGGCATTGTAAATACTCCAGTTCCATACGCGCTCGTGGCCCCGCTTGGTCTTGTGATGGATGTCGAAGCCCAAATCGAGGCGATGATAGGCAGGCAGGACGATGTTGTTGGGCCGCTCGTAGACGAAGCCTTGCGAACGACCTTCGCCCAAGTCGGGCATATCGGCATACTGCGTGGGCGCTGTCATGCGGTTGCCCGTGCGATAAATCCAGCCCGCATAGAAGTGGGTGCCTTTTGAAAGACGGCAACGCATCGTGATATTAAACTTATGTCGGTTGTCGAACTTGTCGTAATACCATTCGGGAAAGAAGTCGTCGAAGCGGCGGCGGTTCCACGATAGCGTATAGGCGGCGTCTATCTTGAGTCGCTTGTCTTGGTAACGCGCGTCGGCTTCGACACCATAGAAGCGGCCCCGACCTTCGGAAACCTTCGTGTCCCAGGCATCGGCGGGCGGCTCCAAGCCCAGCCAGTTGGCGTATTGCAACAGGCGATTGGACTCCTTGTAATACCCTTCGAGCGACAACAGCCAGTGACGAGTGGGCTGATAGTAGGCTCCCACGGCCAGCTGACCGCTACGCATGGGATGGAGTCGTTCGGTGGTGGGCACCCAGTAGTCGGTGGGCAGGTCGATATAAGAATTGGAAATCTTGTGCACGAACTGCGTCATCATGGTGTAACTGGCCTTGAACGAGAGGCGCTGACCGGCCTGATACTTCATGGCCACGCGCGGATCGACGCAGAAGAACTGCTTGAGGCGGGTGTCGAAGAGCGACAGATTGGCGCCGAAGTCTACGCTCCAGTGGTCGTTTAAGGTCCATTCGTCCTCCACATAGGCATTGAGTTCGAGCGTGCCATGGTGGTTCTTGCCCTGCAGTTTCAGCGTGTCGGCCTTCGTGTCGGAACCGAAATAGGTAAGCGACGAGAAGGTTTGGGGGCGAAACCAGTGGTAGGTGAGATCGTGACCGAAGCGCAGATGATGGCTCGGCAGCGGTCGGTAGTCGAAGGCCATGCGATAACCCACGTCGTTGATGGTGGAATGATAGCCGTGCTCGGAGTGCGAAACGGTAGATTCTTTGCCGTTTTTGTAGGTATAATCGTAGAGCGTATTGAAGCGCGAGAGGTTGTAGGTGTAGACGCCGGTGAAGTTGGCAAAGAGCTTCGGTGAGAAAACGTAGTTCCAATCGAGGGCCATATTGAAGTTGCCCCAGTTGAAACGGTTTTCAATCACGTCGCGATCAATGGCTGTGTTGCTGCCCCACAGCGACTCGCCTTTTGTAAAAAGATGGTCGCGGCCCCAATAGGTGCTGAGCGACAGGCGTGAACGGTCGCTGAACAGATGGACTATCTTCGCGTTGAGATCGTGGAAATTGTAGTTGATATTGATTTTATCTTCCTTGTTTGAGCGGTTGATTATGGCGAAAACGGGCGTCGTAATCAGGTCGAGCCACGAGCGACGCAGGCCCAAATTGAAACTGGTCTTGCCCCGTTGAATAGGGCCTTCGAGTTGAAGGCTGCCATCGAGCAGTCCGATGCGGTAGCTGCCGTGGTAGTGTTGCAGGTCGCCGTCGGCCGTGCGCACATCCATCACGCTCGACAGACGGCCGCCGTAACGGGCGGGAAAGCCGCTTTTGTAGAAGTCGACGTTCTTAACGACGTCGGCATTGAACGAGGAGAAGAGGCCCATCGAATGGTTGATTTGGTAGAGCGGTGTGCCGTCGAGCAGAAAAAGATTCTCGTCGTTGTTGCCGCCGTGCACATACAGGCCGCTGGCAAGCTCTACTCCCTCGGCCACACCGCTGGTGCGCTGCACGGTTTTCACCACGTCGGGCGACGAGAGCAGCGAAAACTCGGTCTTAATGTCCTTCTGTGAGAAGGTGCGCTTGCCCGTCTGCGTGTTGAGCAACGGTGAGTTCATATCGCCCGTGACAACGACTTCGGCCAGATTGTTGCGCTCCTGCAGAGAGATGTCCATGCGGCGGTCGGCGGTAAGGTTGATGGCCTCTTCGTGTTCCTCAAAACCTAAATAGGAAAGTCGCAATCGGTGGCGGCCTTCGGGCAGGGTGATGGAATAGAAACCGTATTCGTTAGTGGTGGTTCCCTGCCGTGTGGTCAGGTCATAGACGGTGGCATTGATGAGCGACTCACCGCCGGTGTCCTTCACATAGCCGCTTATGGTGAACCGCCGTTGGCGAACGGGCGCGTCAATGGGCTTATTGGACGGCTTCGTGGCTTTGCTCTGCTTCAGAATCACATAACGACCATCGCGGCTCCAACTGATACCGGTGCCCTGAAAGAGTGTCGCCAGTGCTTTCTCGAGCGTCAGTCCTCGCAACGTTGGGCCTTGATAGGATTGATTAACAACGACTTCGGCATTGTAAACGAAATCAACATGGTGGGTGGTATGAATCCACTCCATTTGTTTCTGCAGGCTGCCCTCCGGCGTATTGGCCCGCAACGGGGCCGTGAAGAGCAAAAGACCGCACAAAAACAGGATCATCTTGGTTTGCATATATCGCATATTTGTTTTCTCATTGCGTATCACTACCCTTATGACGGAAGCATGCGACAAATCCCCCATAGCAGCGGTTGTTTGATATATCAATCATGTAAAAATAAAAAAGAACAGCGACTGTTTGGTATAGCTATCATGTGAAAACAAAAAAAGGCAGCGGTTGTTTGGTATATCAATCATGTAAAAACAAAAAAGGAGGGAAATCCGAGCGGACTTCCCTCCTTTTTACATATATTCAAACCCCTTATATGGAGTCAAAATGTTGTGATTAGTCGTTCAACTTAGCGCAAATGAACTCGCGATTCAGGCGCGCGATGTTGGCGATAGACTCGTTCTTGGGGCATACAGCTTCACAAGCACGCGTGTTGGTGCAGTTACCGAAGCCCAGTTCGTCCATCTTGGCAATCATAGCCTTGGCACGTTTAGCGGCCTCAGGACGTCCCTGTGGCAACAAAGCCAGCTGACTTACCTTAGAACTAACGAAGAGCATGGCCGAACCATTCTTACAAGCAGCGACGCAAGCGCCACAACCGATGCACGTAGCGCAGTCCATAGCCTCGTCGGCATTATCCTTCGGAATGAGGATAGCGTTGGCATCCTGTGCCTGACCTGTACGAATAGTGGTGTAACCACCGGCCTGAATGATCTTATCAAAGGCCGTACGGTCTACCATACAGTCCTTAATAACGGGGAAACCGGCCGAGCGCCAAGGCTCTACGGTGATCACATCGCCGTCGTTGAAGCGGCGCATATAGAGCTGACAGGTGGTAGCACCGCGCTCTGTTTTGCCGTGGGGCGTACCGTTAATGTAAAGTGAGCACATGCCGCAGATACCTTCACGGCAGTCGTGATCAAATACAAAAGGTTCCTGACCGGCCTCGATGAGTTCCTCATTAAGGATGTCGAGCATTTCGAGGAAGGACGTATCGTCAGGAATATTCTTCATTTCGTGTGTATCGAAATGGCCCTGATCCTTCGGACCGTTCTGCTTCCAGTATTTTATTGTGAATGAAATTGATCTTGCCATAGTGTTAATTCTTATAGTTACGTGTTTGTACCTTGATAGCTTCATACTCAAGTGGTTCCTTCACAAGTTCAGGAGCCTTGGCGTCATCGCCTTGATACTCCCAGCAACCTACGTAGAAGAAGCCTGCGTCATCGCGCTTAGCTTCGCCTTCTTCCGTCTGATGCTCCTCGCGGAAGTGACCTCCGCAGCTCTCCTCACGGTGCAGAGCATCGTAAGCAACAAGCTCACCCATGAGGATGAAGTCGCGCAAGTGGATAGCCTTGTCGAGCTCTACGTTCAATCCTTCCTTGCTTCCGGGAATGAAGAGGTTCGTATTGAACTCCTCACGCAGTTCTTTCAAGAGTTTCAAACCTTCTTCCAAACCTTCTTTGGTACGACCCATGCCCACGTGTTCCCACATGATATGGCCCAGTTCCTTGTGAAGAGAGTCTACAGAACGCTTGCCCTGAATACCCATCAAGCGGTCGATTTCCTTCTGCACACCGGCTTCTGCCTCGGCAAATTCAGGACGATCGGTTTCCACTTTCGGCCACAAAGCCTGATCGGCCAAGTAGTTCTGAATGGTGTAAGGCAATACGAAGTAACCGTCGGCCAAGCCTTGCATCAACGCAGAAGCACCAAGACGGTTGGCTCCATGGTCAGAGAAGTTGCACTCACCGATAGCAAAGAGACCGGGGACAGTGGTCTGCAACTCGTAGTCTACCCAAATTCCGCCCATTGTATAGTGGATAGCGGGGAAGATCATCATCGGATTATAGTATTTCACGCCATTGATTTCCTTGGCCAATTCGCCCGGATTAACGTCGGTAATCTCCTCATACATATCAAAGAGGTTGCCGTAACGCTGAAGTATCTGATCGATACCGAGGCGGTTGATTGACTCAGAGAAGTCGAGGAATACGGCCAAACCGGTGTTGTTCACGCCGAAGCCTTTGTCGCAACGCTCCTTGGCAGCACGCGACGCAACGTCACGAGGAACAAGGTTACCGAAGGCCGGATAGCGGCGCTCCAAGTAATAATCGCGATCTTCCTCTGGAATATCAGAGCCCTTGATTTCACCACTCTGCAGCTTCTTAGCGTCTTCCAGCTTCTTGGGAACCCAGATACGGCCGTCGTTACGGAGTGATTCCGACATCAGCGTCAGCTTACTTTGCTTGTCGCCATGCACAGGAATACAGGTCGGGTGAATCTGAACGTAGCAAGGATTAGCGAACATCGCGCCCTTGCGATATACCTGAATAGCAGCTGTACAGTTGCAACCCATGGCGTTGGTAGAGAGGAAATAGGCATTACCATAGCCACCCGTAGCGATTACAACGGCATTAGCCGTGAAGCGTTCGAGCTCACCTGTAACGAGGTTCTTGGCAATAATACCACGAGCGTGACCATCAACGATCACAACGTCTTCCATTTCGTAACGGGTGTAAAGCTTCACCTTACCGGTCTGTACCTGCGCGCTCAACGAAGAATAAGCACCGAGCAGCAACTGCTGACCGGTCTGTCCCTTGGCATAGAAGGTACGGCTCACCTGTGCGCCACCGAACGAACGGTTGGCCAACATGCCACCATATTCACGTGCGAAAGGCACGCCCTGAGCCACGCACTGGTCGATGATATCGTTACTCACCTCAGCCAGACGATAAACATTGGCCTCACGAGCACGGTAGTCACCACCCTTCACGGTGTCATAGAAAAGACGATATACGGAGTCGCCGTCGTTCTGATAGTTCTTTGCGGCGTTAATACCACCCTGTGCGGCGATAGAGTGCGCACGGCGTGGAGAGTCTTGGATGCAGAAGTTGAAGACGTTGAAGCCCATCTCACCGAGTGTGGAGGCAGCCGATGCACCGGCCAGACCCGTACCGACAACAATGACGTCCAGTTTCAATTTATTCTTTGGGTTAACCAAGCGTTGGTGAGCCTTGTAGTTGGTCCACTTCTCAGCCACCGGTCCTTCAGGTATTCTGGAATTTAATGTCTTAGTCATAATTTTAAGATTTTTAATAACGGCCGACGGCTTATCACCGACGGCAACAGGAATGTTGTTAAAGGATTACATTGCGCAGCAGAGGCTGGGAGCGCAACCGAAAGCGAAAGCCAACACAACAACGAGGAAGGCCAGCATGAGAAGGGTTGAATAAACCATACCGATCATCTTCCAGCGGTCGAGCCATGTCTTACCGCTCCAACCGAAGGTCTGCATAGCACTCCAGAAACCATGTGTGAGATGGAACCAGATGGCAACGAGCCAGATAACATAGAGCACCACATAAACAGGATTAGCGAATGTGTCCTGCATGAAGGCAAAACCATCCGACGGACTGTGCGCTACCGTCATACCGGTGAGCTCGGCAAACATCATGTTATACCAGAAATTGAAGAGATGGAGCAGCATACCCAAGAGGATGATGATACCCAGCACAAGCATGTTCTGGCTGGCCCACTCTACTTCTTTAGGTGTCGCTGTTACAGCATAGCGCTCGCTACCACGGGCGCGACGGTTCTGAGCGGTCAGGATAAACGCGTAAACGATGTGACAAACTGCCAGCGCGCCCAGGCCTACAGTTGCAAGAACTGCATACCAATTAGCGCCAAGCAATTCACAAATCGTGTTGTAAGCCTCTCCGGAGAAAAGCGCTACTACGTTCATACAACCGTGGAACGTCAAGAATAGAATAAGCGCGAGACCTGTTACGGACATCACGACCTTTCTACCGACAGATGAATTGATTAACCACATAAATGATTGATTTTTAATTATTTATAAAATTTAAAAGTTCTAATCTGACAGGAATAAATAAAACAATCACGAGCAAGTACTACATTCAAACCATTTCACAATACCTTAAAGTAGGTATTTCGCCCGCATAAGTCGTCTGCAAATTTAGTATAATAAACCGATAATTCAAAGCTATTTTATAAAAATTCAATTTAATTTCTTACTTTTGCGAAAAAATAGTAGTATCCCTAACATGACGTATTCCTACGATGTGCTTGTTATCGGTGGTGGCCACGCGGGTTGCGAGGCAGCGGCAGCGGCAGCCCGCATGGGTGTCAAGACGTGCCTGATAACAATGGACATGAACAAAATCGGACAAATGAGTTGTAACCCGGCCATAGGCGGCATTGCCAAAGGCCAGATTGTGCGCGAGATTGACGCTTTAGGCGGTGAGATGGGACACATTACAGACGCCACAGCCATACAGTTTCGCATGCTCAATCGGGGTAAAGGGCCCGCCGTTTGGAGCCCCCGCGCTCAGTGCGACCGTGGAAAATTCATTTGGAAATGGCGCGAAACGCTCGATCGCATCGACAAACTCGACATCTGGCAAGACCAAGCCGATGAACTCATCGTCGAAAACGGCGAAGCAGTAGGCGTACGAACCATCTGGGGCGTGGAGTTCCGCGCCAAGAGTATCGTCATCACGGCAGGCACATTCCTCAACGGACTGATGCACGTAGGACGCCGAATGGTAGAGGGAGGACGCTGTGCCGAGCCGGCCGTGCGCCATTTCACCGAAAGCATCACACGCCACGGAATCACCGTCGCACGCATGAAGACGGGTACACCCGTACGCATCGACCGACGAAGCGTGCACTTTGAAGATATGGAAGTTCAACCTGGCGAGATCGACTTCCATCAATTCAGTTACATGGGGCCACACCGCGTGTTGGAGCAACTGCCCTGTTGGACATGCTACACCAACGCCGAAGTACACGAAACACTACGCTCGGGACTGACCGACTCGCCGCTTTTTAACGGTCAGATACAGAGCACGGGCCCACGCTACTGCCCTTCCATCGAAACAAAACTGGTCACTTTTCCCGATAAAGACCAACATCCGCTCTTCCTCGAACCCGAGGGAGAGGACACCAACGAAATGTATTTAAACGGCTTTTCATCGAGTATGCCGATGGAAGTACAGCTCAATGCGCTCCACAAGATACCGGCTTTGCGCGACGCCAAGGCCTATCGACCGGGCTATGCCATTGAATACGACTACTTCGACCCTACCCAATTGCGCCACTCTTTGGAATCAAAGATCGTGCCCGGACTATTCTTTGCCGGACAGGTGAACGGCACTACGGGTTACGAAGAGGCCGGAGGACAGGGCTGGGTGGCCGGTGTCAACGCGGCCATCCGTTGCGGTGGCGGCGAACCTTTCGTAATGCACCGTGACGAAAGCTACATCGGCGTACTCATCGACGACCTTACCACGAAAGGTGTGGACGAACCTTACCGCATGTTTACTTCACGTGCGGAATATCGCATCTTACTCCGACAAGACGACGCAGACGCCCGTCTCACCGAGAAAGCATATCAATTAGGAGTCGCCGGACGCGATCGTTACGACTGGTGGATGCAGAAAAAGCAAGCCGTCGATGAACTCATTCATTTTTGCGAACAACTTCCGATTAAACCGGCAGAAATAAACAGCACGCTCGAAGCAATGGGTTCTACCCCACTTCGTGCCGGCTGCAAGCTCAGCGACATCATCGCGCGCCCACACATAGAGCTTAAACAGTTAGCCGAAAGTATTCCGGCACTGCGAGAAAAGCTCAATTCTCCCGTAAACAGAAAGGAAGAAATAGCCGAAGCTGCCGAGATAAAGATGAAGTATCAGGGCTATATTGAACGCGAAAGAATGATTGCCGACAAAATGCATCGCCTCGAAAATATCAAGATTAAGGGGCGTTTCAATTATAGCGAACTGCACGAAATCAGCACAGAAGGGCGACAAAAACTCGAACGCATCCAACCGGAGACGTTGGCAGAAGCCAGCCGCATCCCCGGCGTTAGTCCAAGCGACATCAACGTCATGCTGGTATTGCTCGGAAGATAACAAAACGACAACACACCCAAGCGACACCATCTTACCCGCAGACATGACAACGCGGCAAACGTTCCACCAGCGACGCAACTATGTTTCACGTGAAACTTAAACGAGATAAAACATTGACTTCCAAGCTATTAAACGTTAAAGGAAAACGCGAAGATTGCATATCATTCGCCGCCGTGACACATCTGTTACACCGGAATTCAAAGCCCGTATATCAAAAGCATAGAGTTGACTTTGCAAAAGCATAGCTTTTAGCGTGTAAAAGCTATGCTTTGACCTCCTAAAAGGGCTGCTTTTACAAGGTAAAAGCTATGCTTTTGCAACGCCCCCGGGAAGCCCTTTGTTTACGGGCCATGCGCGATCAGTTCTTAAGAAATATATAATACATATTTAAAAAGTTATTATCAACATCATAATACAAACAAGATGAACAAACAAGTATTACTCGACAATCTGCGTTGCATACCAGATTGGCCGATTAAGGGTGTAAATTTCCGCGATGTCACCACCCTATTTAAGAATCCGGATGCTCTGAAAGAGATTATCGAAGAGATGTATGAACTCTACAAAGACAAAGGAATCACGAAGATTGTAGGTATCGAAAGTCGCGGTTTCGTCATGTCATCGGCCTTAGCAGTGCGCTTGGGCGCGGGCGTTGTGCTATGCCGGAAACCCGGAAAGCTACCTTGCGAAACCGTACAGGAGAGTTACGCAAAGGAATATGGCATCGACACCATCGAAATACATAAAGACGCCATTTCTTCGGACGATGTAGTACTGCTCCACGACGACCTGTTGGCTACCGGAGGCACCATGAAGGCAGCATGCGACCTCGTACATAAGTTCTCTCCCAAAAAGGTGTACGCCAACTTTATCATAGAACTCAACAGCGAATTTCCGCATAGCCGTGAATCATTCAACAAGAATGTAGAAATCACATCGCTATTGCAGTTTTAAAACAACATGGTGTTGGGCAACAGATAGCTAAAGACGGCTGTATCAGCCCTTTATACCTGCAATCCAACACCTACTATCTGTACCAATGTTCCACGTGAAACGTTTTTTAATCTCTGTATTTTGACCAAAGAAGAAAACGAAAAAAGACTGGCTTTTCTCAAGAAAATCGTGTTGAATATGCCTGAAAAGCCGGGCAGCTATCAGTTTTATGATAGCGAACACGTGATCATATATGTAGGAAAAGCCAAGAACCTAAAACGGAGAGTCGCGTCATACTTCCGCAAAGAGGTAGACCGATTCAAGACAAAAGTGCTGGTGTCAAAGATTCACGACATCAGTTACACCGTCGTAAATACGGAAGAAGACGCCCTACTCCTCGAAAACAGCCTGATTAAAAAGTACAATCCTCGCTACAACGTGCTGCTGAAGGATGGCAAAACCTATCCCAGCATCTGCGTGACGAACGAGTATTTCCCCCGCATTTTCAAGACACGCACCATCAACAAACGCTTCGGAACGTACTTCGGGCCTTATCCCCACATCGCCAGCATGTACGCGGTATTGGATCTTATCAAGAAGATCTACAAGCCGCGCACGTGCCGGCAGCCTATCACAAAGGAGGGAGTGGCGGCAGGTAAGTACAAACCGTGCCTCGAATATCACATCAAAAACTGTGGCGCGCCCTGCATCAACAAGCAGAGTTATGAGGATTACCAGGAGAATATGCGGCAAGCACGAGAGATTCTGAAAGGCAATACGCGGCAGATAAGCAAGTGGCTCTACGACCTAATGATGAAAAACGCGGAGCTACTGCAATTTGAGAAGGCAGAGGAATTAAAGCGGAAGTACGTACTACTCGACGAATTTGTGTCGAAAAGTGAGGTGGTCAGCTACACGATTGATGATGTCGACGTCTTCACGATTGTGGATGATGACAGCTGTAAAAATGCTTATATCAACTATATACACGTTAAGAACGGCACTGTAAACCAGAGTTTCACCTTTGAATACAAGCGTAAACTGGACGAAACGGACGAGGAACTGCTCATCACGGCGATTCCCGAAATTCGCGAACGCTTTCATAGCAAGGCCAAGGAGATTATCGTTCCGATGGAGATGTCGTGGAAACTGAAGGACGCGGAGTTTTTCATTCCGCAGCGAGGGGATAAAAAACACCTGCTCGACCTCAGTGAAATGAACGGAAAACAGTATAAATTCGACCGCCTGAAGCAGGCCGAAAAGCTGAATCCGGAGCAGAAACAAACGCGACTGATGAAGGAATTGCAGCAGAAATTGCGCTTACCGAAGCTGCCCTACCAGATAGAATGCTTCGACAATAGCAATATTTCGGGCAGCGATGCCGTGGCAGGATGCGTGGTTTTCAAGGGCATGAAACCCTCGAAAAAGGACTACCGGAAGTACAATATCCGCACGGTGACGGGGCCGGACGACTACGCGTCGATGCAGGAGGTGGTGCGTCGCCGTTACAGTCGCATGATAGAGGAACAAACACCCCTGCCCGATCTCATCATCACGGATGGTGGCATTGGGCAGATGAACGTAGTGCGCGAGGTGGTGGAAGGCGAATTGAACCTGCCGATTCCCATTGCGGGACTGGCCAAAGACGACCGCCACCGCACCAACGAACTCCTTTTTGGCTTCCCGCCGCAGGTGGTGGCGCTCGACATCAAGAGCGAACTCTTCCACGTGCTTACGCATATTCAGGACGAAGTGCACCGCTACGCCATCGCCTTTCACCGCAACAAGCGGTCTAAACATCAGATTCACAGTGAGTTAGACGACATCAAAGGCATTGGCCCCAAGGCCCGCGAGGGCCTCATGGCGGCCTTTAAGAGCGTCAAGCGCATGAAAGAAGCCGACGAAACACGGCTGGCCGAAGTGGTCGGTGCGGCCAAAGCGCGCTTGCTGAAGGCGCATTGGACAAGCCCGGAAGTAACGGAATAATATCTATATCTATTTGATAATCAATTCATTAAATAAAATATGAGAATCGTCATTCAGCGTGTAAGCCACGCTTCTGTCACTATCGACAGCCAAGTGAAGTCGGCCATCGGCCCCGGACTGCTGCTCCTTGTGGGCATTGAGGAAGCCGACGGACCGGAAGACGTGGAGTGGATGGCCCATAAAGTCATCAATCTACGCATCTTCGATGATGAAAACGGCGTCATGAACCGCTCCATTCTCGATGCAGGAGGCGATATGCTGGTCGTATCGCAGTTCACGCTCTTCGCCAGTTACAAGAAAGGCAACCGCCCCAGCTGGCTGCGTGCGGCCCGTCACGAGATTTCTATCCCCCTCTACGAGGCCTTCTGCGCCCGCCTCTCTGAAGGTATCGGCAAGCCCGTGGGCACGGGTGAGTTTGGCGCGGACATGAAAGTAGAACTGCTCAACGATGGTCCCGTGACGATATTGATGGACAGTAAGCGGAAAGAATAATCCTATGAAATCTCCACCCCGCCCATCTCAAGGGGAGGATTAGCTATCATCGCAACAAACCATTCATCCTGACACCACTACACCACACCACCTATGACCATAAAAGAAGCCCAAACGGCCGTAGACAACTGGATTAAGACCTACGGCGTGCGCTATTTCAGCGAACTCACCAACATGGCCTGCCTCACAGAAGAGGTGGGCGAACTGGCCCGTGTCATGGCCCGCACCTATGGCGACCAGAGCTTTAAAGCCGGCGAAAAGCCCAATCTGGGCGAAGAAATGGCCGATGTGCTCTGGGTTCTGCTGTGTCTGGCCAATCAAACAGGCGTAGATCTGACCGCTGAACTGCAGAAAAGTATAGAAAAGAAAACAAAAAGGGACGTCACGCGTCACCGTAATAATCCGAAACTTAATCAATAATAACAATATGGGAACAATAAAAGAAACCGTAATGAACGACATGAACAAAAGCCGGAAAACCGGCGAAAACAAGTATGAAAAAACGCTCAGCAAGTATGACTGCGCGCTCAACGACGAGCAGGTGGCTGCGGAAGTGAAGCAGTTGCTCGACGAGAAAATGGCCGAAAACAACAATTTGGAGGTTAAGAAATTCCTCTTCGGCAGCATCGAACTCACTACCCTCAAGAATACCGACAACGACGAGAGCGTGATGGCATTCACGGAGAAGGTGAATCGCTTTGACAACGACTATCCGGAACTGCCCCACGTGGCCACCATCTGCGTGTATCCCTGCTTTGCGGCGGCCGTAAAGAACACGCTCGACGTAGAAGGCGTGAACATCGCCTGCGTTTCGGGCTCTTTCCCTTCGTCTCAGGCGCTCATCGAAGTGAAGGTTGCCGAGACCGCACTGGCCGTGAAAGACGGCGCTGACGAGATTGATATCGTCATGCCCGTGGGCAAATTCCTCTGCGGCGACTACGAAGGCGTGTGCGACGACATCAGCGAACTGAAGGAAGCGTGCGGTGAGGATGTAGCCATGAAGGTGATTTTAGAGACAGGTTGCCTGCGCAATACGGCCGATATCAAGAAGGCTTCCATCCTCTCGATGTACGCCGGTGCCGACTATATCAAGACTTCAACCGGTAAAGAGAAGGTAAGCGCGACGCCAGAGGCCGCCTACGTGATGTGCAAAGCCATGAAAGAATATTACGATCAGACGGGCCGTCAGGTCGGTTTCAAGCCTGCCGGCGGCATCAATACGGTCGATGACGCCCTCGCCTACTACACAATCGTGAAGGAAGTGCTCGGCGAAAAATGGCTCACCAATAAGTGGTTCCGCCTCGGTACCAGCCGATTGGCCAACTTGCTACTGAGCGAAATCGAAGGAAAAGAGATAAAATTCTTCTAATGAAAGCCTCCCCCAACCCCTTCAAAGGAGGGGAGGCCTACGGACAGAAACTAATTGTGAAAATACAAGAGGGAAAGAGACAAAATACTTCTAACACCCTACGCTTCAAGGAAAGCGAGTGTCTACGGACAAAAACGGATAGTATTTCAAATACAAATCGCCACCAATTCTCAATAGGAGATTGGTGGCGATTATCGTTTGAACCCCTATCGGGGCATGAAAATTCATGAAAATAGTAACGCTTGAGCAATTACCAAATTGTTACCACTGCGTGGTAATCCAATTACCACGCAGTGGTAAAACCATTACCGGTCCATGGTAACCCGATTACCACGTAGCGGTAATTCCACCATCACGTAGTATTCACAAAAGACGGTGTAGTGTACCGGGATTAGTTGACAGCTTTTATTCTTAAATACTTCTTATGTTGACAAACTTCATCCTTATGTTGGATTGAGGTTGTCAGCGAAGACTGTCGCCAATCGTTCGTTGTTCGTTTTATATAAGGCTTACAAAGGGAAATTGATAAAACCCAATCAATCATTAGAAGCATGTGGAAATATAGCCACGTTTACAATGGATTGTAAACCGTTCTCCAGAAAATCATATCCTTAAAGATTGACTTAAATGAAATGCCATTAGCCACAGATAGTGGCTAATGGCATTCGTTTTATCTGTATTAATGTCGTTAGTTTCTGTCCGTAGGCACTCCCCTCCTTGGGAGGGGCGGGGGAGGCTCAACTCTTCCGCTCTATCACGAAGTCCAGATAGGCTGTCAGCGCTTCTCTGATGGTCGTATCCCCTACTCTTTCATCGACAAAACGCATGCAGGCCGTGTGGAAATCGCGCATACGCTGTTCGCCGTATTCGATGCCGCCGTGCGCCTTGGTGAAAGCCACAAGACGGGCGATTTCATCGGGATTGACCGTGCAAGCCTTCACCTTTCGGGCCAACGCCAGCATGTCGACGTCACCGGTGGTGTTGAGCGCATGTATCACGGGCAGCGTCAGTTTGCCTTCGGCCATATCGTTGCCTGTGGGTTTTCCGATTTCTGAGGCGTCATAATAGTCGAAAATATCGTCGCGAATCTGGAACATAATGCCCAAATTCTGGCCAAACTGCGCTGCCGCGGCCACCGCCTCCTGCTCGGCACCGGCACTCTCAGCGCCTATGGCCGCGCACGACTCAAACAAAGCGGCTGTCTTGCGCTTGATAATTTCGTAGTAAGCTTCTTCTGAAATCTGCTGATTCTGAATGTTCGACAGTTGCAGAATCTCACCGTCGGACAGCGTGCGACCCAATTCGGCCAGATAACGCACGATAATTTCCGAATGGGTACGCGATACATAGAGCAAAGCGGTCGAGAGAATGTAGTCGCCAACGAGCACGGCAACCTTATTATTATACGTGGCATTGACGCTGGCCTGCCCCCGTCGCTCGCCGCTCTCGTCCACCACGTCGTCGTGTACAAGGCTGGCGGTGTGCAAAAGTTCGAGACCTACGGCCGCATGCTGCGTGACACTGCTCACCGAACCGAAGTTGCGGGCCATCAACAGAATCAGCATCGGGCGCATCCGCTTGCCACCTTTACCTCGGATGTGCGCAAGTGCCTGAGCCAGAAGACCGTCGGAATGGTCTAATGAAGCTTGGAACAACGCGATGAAATCGGCCAGTTCGGCTTGGATAGGCCGCTGAATAAGAGAAAGGTAGTCCATTCGAATTTGTAATTTGTCACAAAATTAATGAATTAATCGGTAATTGTGATTGTTTTTTACTAATTTTACGGCAAATAATAAAAAACAGAATGGATAAATTATTCCTGTTAGACGCGTACGCGTTAATCTATCGTTCCTACTATGCTTTCATCCGATCACCCCGCATCAATTCAAAAGGATTGAACACTTCGGCCGTGATGGGGTTTGTCAATACGCTCCACGAGGTGATGACCAAGGAGCACCCCACTCATATCGGCGTGGCCTTTGACCATGGATCGACGTTCCGCCACGAAGCGTTTCCGGCCTACAAGGCACAGCGCGAGGAAACGCCCGAGGATATCAAGTTGAGCGTTCCGATTATCAAAGACATCCTGCGGGCCTTCCGCATCCCCATCCTACAGGCCGATGGATTTGAAGCCGACGACGTGATTGGCACATTGGCGCTTCGCGCCGGTGAGGCAGGCATCGAGACTTACATGCTCACGCCCGACAAAGACTATGGCCAGTTGATTCGCGACAACGTATATATGTATCGTCCGCAACATGGCGGCGGCTACGAAAAGTTAGGACCGAACGAGGTTCAGGAGAAATATGGAATCAGCACTCCGGCACAGGTCATCGACCTGTTGGCCCTCATGGGCGACTCGGCCGATAACTTTCCGGGCTGTCCGGGGGTGGGTGAAAAGACAGCGGCGAAGCTCATCAATGAATTTGGTTCTACCGAAGAGCTCCTCGCCCACACCGACCAACTGAAAGGAAAAATGCGCGAGAAGGTGGAAGGGGCCATCGAAGACATCAAGATGTCAAAATTCTTGGCAACCATCCGAACCGATGTGCCACTTGATGTGACGTTCGACGATTTGAAGGTAGAAGCACCCGACGAGAACAAACTGGCCGAAATCTTCACCGAACTGGAGTTTAAGACGCTCACAAACAAAATCTTAAACAAACCCGAACAAAAGCAAAAAAACGCAAATATTGAGCTTGATATCTTTGCGGAAAATACGAACGATGTGGCGGTTGTCGCAAAAGAAGCCGACTATTTGAGCCTTAAAACGACCCCTCATGACTACCAACTCGTTGATAATGAGGAAGAAATGCGTCGTTTTTGTGACTTTTTTCTTACAAAAGAAATTATCAGTCTAGACACGGAAACGACTTCAACGAACGCAATCGACGCAGAATTGGTCGGTTTGAGCTTCAGTGTGGAAGAAGGAAAGGCGATTTATGTACCCATTTCCGCTAATCGTGAAGAAGCCTTAAAAACCGTCAACATATTCAAACCGCTCTACGAAAACGCCGAAATCATGAAAGTAGGGCAAAATATCAAGTACGACATCGAGGTGCTGCGACGTTACGACGTTGAAGTCAGAGGTCCGCTCTTCGATACGATGATTGCCCATTATCTCATCCAACCCGAGCTCCATCACAACATGGATTACCTGGCAGAGATTTATCTGAACTACCAAACGATCCACATAGAAGAGCTGATCGGCCCCAAAGGACGTGGTCAAAAGTCGATGCGCGACCTTGCTCCGACCGACATTTATGAATACGCGGCTGAGGATGCCGACGTGACTTTGAAGCTAAAGAACATTCTGGAGCCTAAGCTGAAGGAGCTTGGCGTGGAAGAATTGTTCCACCATATCGAGATGCCGCTCATCCAAGTGCTGGCTGATATGGAACTTTCGGGCGTGGTACTCGACACGAAAGCGCTGGCCGAAACTGCAGAAACGTTCAACAACCGCTTGCTGGAGCTCGAACAACGCATCTATGAACTGGCCGGCGAATCGTTTAATATCTCCAGTCCGAAGCAGGTGGGTGACATCCTTTTCGGCAAGATGCAGATTATAGATAAACCCAAAAAGACCAAGACGGGGCAGTATGTCACCTCGGAAGAAGTGCTGCAACAGCTGCGTCCGAAGAGCCCTATCATCGCCGCCATCCTCGACTATCGCGGCCTGAAGAAGTTGCTCGGCACGTATGTCGAGGCACTTCCCAAACTCATCAACGCCCGAACGGGTCATATCCATACGTCCTTTAACCAGTCTGTCACGGCCACAGGACGCCTCTCATCGAGCGATCCCAACCTGCAAAATATCCCCGTGCGCGATGATGGTAAGGAAATACGCAAATGTTTCATCCCCGAACCGGGTTGTCTCTTCTTTTCGGCCGACTATAGTCAGATCGAACTGCGCATCATGGCTCATCTTTCGGGCGACGAAGCGATGATAGAAGCCTTCCGCGAGGGCTTCGATATTCACGCCGCAACGGCCGCGAAGATTTGGCATAAGGCCCTTGAGGACGTCACATCCGAAGAAAGAAAGAAGGCCAAGCAGGCTAATTTCGGCATCATTTACGGCATCACGACCTTCGGATTGGCCCAACGCATGGACATTTCTAACGGCGAAGCCCGAGCGTTGATTGATGGTTACTTCGCCACTTTCCCAAAAGTGCGAGCCTATATGGAGGAGGCGAAAGAGCAGGCACGCCGCCAAGGCTATGCCGAAACGCTCTTCCACCGCCGCCGCTACCTACCCGATATCAACAGCCGCAACGCTACCGTGCGTGGTTTTGCCGAGCGCAACGCCATCAACGCACCCATTCAGGGCAGCGAGGCCGACATCATCAAGCTGGCCATGGTGCGTATCTGGCAGCGGTTTAAGGCCGAAGGTGTGCGCTCGAAGATGATATTGCAGGTGCACGATGAACTCAATTTCAGCGTTGTACCCGAGGAAAAAGAGTTGGTTGAGCGTATTGTCATGGAGGAAATGCAGGGTGCTTACGAGTTAAGCGTGCCACTGACGGCCGATGCCGGTTGGGGAAAGAACTGGTTGGAGGCGCATTAAGGGAGGCCTCCCCCGCCCCTCCCAAGGAGGGGAGTGCCTACCGGATTGAAACTAAAGGCAGTTGTTTGTTGAGTATTAGTTTTTCGGTTGCTGACCTGACGCCACGTGATTGAAACACCAATGACAGCTGTTTGTTGAGTATTAGTTGTTCGATTACTGACCTGACACCACGTGATTGAAACCAATGGCAGCTGTTCTTTGGGCTTATATACTGACTATATTTGATAGAATCTTCTGGATTCAGGGCTTGTCAGGCCCTCTAACATTTACTTTTTATGAAGAAAATCATCCGTATTCTTCTGATTATCCTTTTTCTTTTGGCAGGTCTGCTTCTGGCCGTCAGCCACTATATGTTGGGCTATTCGCTGCAACCGTCCAACAACAGGGGCCGACGCATCAACTATTGTTACCATCGCATGCGCCAACAGTACCCCGAAATGAAGCCATGGCTCGACAGTTTACGACGCAATGGCGGCTGGAAGGACGTGTGGCTCACACGACCGGGCGGACGATATCATGCCCTTCGCGTCGACGCGCCACACCCGACAAACCGCGTTGCCATCCTTGTTCACGGCTATACCGACAGCCATCTCTCCATGCTTATGATTGGAAAAATCTATGCCGACATGGGTTTCAACCTGCTTCTGCCCGACCTTAACGACTGCGGACGCAGCCCCCGCAACTTCATGCACATGGGAGCGGGCGACGATCAGTTGCTCGTGCGTCGGTGGATGGCCTATGCCGACAGCCTGTGGAGGGGTTCCTCGCCGGCCACTCGCCAGATACTGCACGGCGTTTCGATGGGTGCGGCCACGGTGATGACGCTCAGCGGCGGCTTCCCCGAGCAGAATTTGGACGGTCGCAACAAGGATTCTATCGACGCGCCGCTGCGCTATGTGGCCGCCTACGTGGAGGACTGCGGTTATAGCAGCACCTTCAACGAGTTTGAAGGACAGCTCAAGGAGCAGTTCTCACTGCTCGCTTTTCCCCTACTCTACACCACATCTATGCTCTGCGAATGGCGCAACGGCTGGGACTTCCGCGACTTTGCGGCCATCGATGCCGTGCGCCGGTGTCGCAAACCCATGCTCTTCATCCACGGCAGCAACGATACCTTCGTGCCCACCCGCATGGTTTACGACCTCTACCGGGCCAAACCGGCACCGAAACAATTGTGGATAGCACCCGGTTCGAAGCACGCCCGCAGCTATCGAGACCACAAAAAGGAATACGTCAGGCGCGTAAAAGAGTTTGTAGAAAAGGCTATCTGATTGATTCTGATGGGTTCGGATGGCACGATCAGGGCAGTCCGGCCGACGAGTCTTTCCCTTAAAAGATAGGCCTATTCATGTTTTTTGTGTACTTTTGCAGCATTATTTAAAGAATATCAATCATTTACTGTCCGGCAAGGACAGTTTCTTATAAACATTTCAACAAGATTATGGCTTTAAAATGTGGTATTGTGGGACTCCCCAACGTGGGCAAGTCTACATTATTCAACTGTTTGTCGAGTGCCAAAGCGCAGTCGGCCAACTTCCCTTTTTGTACGATAGAACCCAATCTGGGCGTCATCAGCGTGCCCGATGAGCGTCTCAATAAGTTGGCCGAAATCGTGCATCCGGGTCGCATCGTGCCTGCCACCTGCGAGATTGTCGACATCGCCGGCCTCGTGAAAGGTGCGAGCAAGGGCGAAGGTTTGGGCAATAAATTCCTTGGAAACATCCGTGAGTGCGACGCCATCATCCATGTCATCCGTTGCTTCGACGATGATAATATCGTGCGCGAGGGCGGCATGGCCGTAGATCCGGTGGCCGATAAGGAAATCATCGACACCGAACTGCAGCTCAAAGACCTCGAAACCATTGACGCGCAACTGGCCAAACAGCAGAAGGCAGCGGCCGCCGGCAACAAGGATGCCAAACTAATGGTGACAGTACTCGAGGCTTATAAAGAGGTACTGGAACAGGGACACAACGCCCGCGAGGTAACTTTTGAAAGCAAAGAGGAGCAACAGGCGGCTCACGACCTGTTCCTTCTCACCACCAAACCCGTGCTCTACGTATGCAATGTCGACGAAACCAGCGCCAAATCGGGCAATGAATACAGTCGTAAAGTGGAAGAAATTGCTGCCCGCGAAGGTGCCGAGGCCATGACGATTGCCGCCAAAACCGAGGAAGATATCGCCTCGCTCGAGACCTACGAGGACAAGCAAATGTTCCTCGAAGAGCTGGGACTAACGGAGAGCGGCGTCAATCGCCTCATCAAAAAGGCCTATGCCCTGCTCAATCTGGAGACCTTTATCACCGCCGGAGAGATGGAAGTGAAGGCCTGGACCTATCATAAAGGCTGGAAAGCCCCGCAGTGTGCCGGCGTCATCCACACCGATTTTGAGAAAGGTTTCATCCGTGCCGAAGTCATCAAGTACGCCGATTACATCCAATATGGTTCGGAAGCAGCCGTGCGCGAAGCCGGAAAACTCGGCATCGAGGGCAAGGAATACGTCGTGCAAGATGGTGACATCATGCACTTTAGGTTCAATGTATAATCGGGGTGTGGGGGGTGTTGGGGTGTTGGGATGAATGTTTAGTTCGTCTGTTTGAAGAAACTGCGTTCCTCTCTATAAGATAAAAAAGGTAACTATTCATCCCAACAACCCAACAACCCAACAACTCAACAACCCCAATGGACTATTTCTATTACAAAAAACTTGAAGTTTACCAATATTCCAAGGAATTGGTAACCGCCGTATACCAACTACTTTCTTTATTTCCCCAAGAAGAGAAGTTTGCTCTTTGCGACCAACTACGACGGGCCGTAATCTCCATACCTTCCAATATTGCGGAGGGCTTTGGAAGAGTTTCCACTAAAGAGAAAGTCCATTTCATAGAGATTGCATACGGATCATTGATGGAAGTTTCATGCCAACTTGATATCGCCAAAGACCTGAAGTATCTCCGTGAAAGCGATTTCATCACCTTGATGCAGCAAATGGAAGCCATCGCACGCATGCTGTCAGCACTTCGTTTCTCCATCATCAAAAACGGAGATTCATCCCTCACAAGATTAAATAATAAATAGAAACTATTCATCCCCACACCTCCACACCCTAACAACCCTACAACATGACAACCCTACAACTTTTCATCCTTTGGAACCCCGATACCTACATCTTTCATATAGGATCTTGGGGCATACGTTGGTATTCAACATGCTGGCTCATCGGCTTGGTGGGCGCGTATTTCATGGTGAAATGGCTATTCAGCGACCAGCGGATAACCACGCGCACCATCATGAAAAACGGTAAAAAGGTAGAAGAAAACGTCTTCGACCCGCTCTTTATGTATTGTTTTCTGGGCATACTCATCGGCGCCCGCCTCGGTCACTGCCTGTTTTATCAGCCCGACTACTTCCTCACGTCGTGGGATCACGCCATCGAAATGATTCTTCCCATCCACCACATGCCCAACGGTTCGTGGCGATTCGTCGGCTATGAAGGGCTGGCTTCGCACGGAGGAACGCTCGGTCTCATGCTGGCGCTCGTGCTTTATAGCCGCCAGATGGGTGTCAAACTATGGACGGTGCTCGACAACATCGCCATCGCCACCCCCATTACAGCCTGCTTTATCCGCTTGGGAAACCTCATGAACAGCGAGATTATCGGCAAGGTGACCGATGTACCTTGGGCTTTCATCTTCGAGCGCGTCGACCAACAGCCGCGCCATCCCGGCCAACTCTACGAGGCCATTGCCTACGCTTGCTTCTTCTTCGTGGGCTGGTACTTCTACCGCCACGCCAAGCGCCCCGTCGGCCACGGCTTCTACTTCGGCCTCTGCATCACGCTCATCTTCGCTTTCCGCTTCTTCATCGAATACACCAAGGACATACAGGTCGACTTCGAGCAAGGCATGCTCCTCAATATGGGGCAGATACTCTCCGTCCCCTTCATCATTTTGGGCATTTATTGTATGAAGCGAAGCCGAAAGGCTTAGGCTCTATCCAGGCAGCAAACTAAAACCATAGACTGTTTCAATTGCCCCCTCCCTTTGATAGGGTCAGAGTGGGTTTCCAAAAGCAGCCCTTTTGGCTTCTAAAAGCATAGCTTTTACCTCCTAAAAGCTATGCTTTTAGCGTGTAAAAGCTATGCTTTTGCAATGCGATAGTTATGCTTTTAGAAAACCATAGCGATGCGTTTACTCGACCACCTATTTTCCATCACCTAAATAAGACGTCATTATTAATAGGTATTTTTATGTTTTTTTTAGCAAAGAAACACTACCAAGAACGAATCTTTATTAATTTTGCGACATAAAATACTTATACAATGAAAGGATACAAGTATAAAAAGTGGTGGATTATCACCATGTTAGTTTTTTTCTTTTCCATAGAGAGTTATTCCCAAGAATCATTTTCAACGCTGGCGGGATATGTTCGTAATGAGCAAAAAGAGCCGCTCGTCGGTGCCACCGTTAAGGTGGAACATAGCAACCTCGTTGCCATTACCGACGCCGAAGGCCGCTATACGCTCAAGGGACAATGGAGCGAGAAAGCCCGTATCTGCGTCAGTAGCATAGGCTATACCAACCATGTTATCATCATTGGTCAACGCAAGACCATCAACGTGACGCTGAAAGAAGACGCCAAGCTCATCAACGAGGTGGTGGTCAAGGCCCGCACGAATGTCAATGCCATTGATATCCGCGGCATGGCGGGCCATGTGCAGTCGATGGATATGAAGCGTGTCGAGGCCAAACCGATGATTGACTTCGCCCTTTCGTTGCAGGGACAGGTGCCCGGATTAGTGGTTGCCAACGGCGGCGAACTGGGTAGCGATCCCAAGATACGCATCCGTGGCAACTCATCGCTGCGCGTAGGCAACACCACCAACGAACCTCTCTACGTGATGGACGGTCAAGTTATCACGCCCGAGACCTTCTACAACCTCAACCCACAGGACATCAAGGACATCAAAGTGCTGAAAGACGCTGCTGCCTGCGCCCTCTACGGCGTAAAAGCGGCCAACGGCGTGCTCGAAATTACGTCGCAGCGCGGCTATCATGGCCACACCATCGTCAGCTATAGCATGAACACAGGCCTCACCACACGCGGCCGTCGTGGCATACGGATGATGGATTCGGCCGAAAAACTCGAACTGGAACGCCGCCTTCAGAATCCCGAAACACCGGGCTATCGCTACAGCGAGGACTATCTGCGTAAGTTTGAGAGCGCCAATCCCAATTTAGAACAGCTCATCAGTGAAGGTAAGGCCGAGCTGCAACGCCTCAGTCAGATCAACACCGACTGGTTCGACACCCTCTTGCGCAACAATCTTTACCACCGCCACAACGTCAGCATCAAGGGCGGCAACAAGCTATCATCGTTTTATATCTCGGGCAATTACTCCTATCAAGGTGGCCGCATCGAGGGCAACACCAAGCAACGCATGGGGCTGCGGCTCAATCTCGACCAACAATTAGGCAAAATCGGCTACTTCATGCTGAGCCTCACGGGCAGCTACATCAAGTCGAAAACGCCCAACGGCAGCACCAACGACCCTACGTCACTCGTCTACCAGCTTAATCCCTACGAACAGAAGACGGGCCGCCTGTGGTCTTATCCGGGCCAGACTTACAATGATCTGATGAATCAGTATCAGGCCGAATCGAGCGACAAGAGCGCCGGTGCCTCGGCCTCTTTCTCCCTTACACCCTTCAAGGGGCTTGATATTGCGGCCATCGTGGGCCTCGACTTCCTGCTCGACGAGGGCCACCAGTTCACCCCTTCTACCGCTTATAGCGAGATACACAGCGGCGCGCCCGAGATAGAACGGGGTATTTACGCGCAGCACAAGAACATCACGAGCAACCTCACGACCAATATCCGCGCCACCTATAACCATACTTTCGCCGAGAAACACGATCTGACGCTGGGTCTCAACACCGATTACTATCTCACTAACGTCAGCGACGAACTGCTGCGAGGCTATGGCGTGGGCGAAATCAATTCGGCTTCGGCCATCAATCAGAGTATTACGAGTGGCCGCAAACCCTATATCAGCGCGCCCAAAGACAAGAGTGCCCAGATTGGTTTCGGCTTCGTAGGCGGCTATACCTATAACAATCTCTACGACGCCTATGCTTCCTACAAGCTCGACGGCTCGTCCATACTGCCGCGCGACAGACGATGGAACACCGCTTGGGCTGTGGGGTTGGGCTGGACACCCAGCAATTATCCTTTCCTGAAAGGCAACAAGGTGCTCACCCGACTGAACCTGAAAGGCTCTTATGGCGTCACGGCCAACCTCAACGGCGTATCGGTTTCATCTACCGTGGCCAGCTTCCGCTACTCCACCGACAGCTACGAGAACCAGCGACCGCTGCAATTCATGACGCTTTATAATAAAGACTTGCGGCCCGAACAGAACAAAAACCTCGACTTCGGCGTCTCTTTCGACCTGTGGGACCGCCTCTCGTTTGAAGTAAGTTGGTACGACCGACGCACCGAAGACGCCCTGCTCGACATGCCCATCCCTACCTCTACGGGCTATACCACGCTGATGCGCAACATCGGTTCGCTGCAAAACCGAGGGGTCGAACTAAGCTTCAACGCCCGTATTCTCAACACCTACGACTGGCGTCTCAATCTGGGCGTCAACTGGGCGTATAACGATAACAAGGTGCTCAGCCTGTACGACGGCAACCGCATCTACAGCAATCCCGACAATCTGATGCCCGACTACGAGGTGGGCAAGAGCTACGACATTCTCTACGGCCCACACTCGCTTGGTATCAATCCCCTAACGGGCTATCCCGTATTCCTCACCGCCCAAGGCGATAAGCAGGCCACGCAGCCGCTTACTCGAGACGACGTCGAGGCATTGGGCCACCTGACCCCTCCTTACACGGGCGGTTTCCGCGTCAGTTGCGGCTACAAGTCGCTGGAATTGGACGCCGACTTCTACTTCGTTCACGGCGGCGTGCAACGCTTCAACTACTCCTACGTGCGCAATCGCTCCACAGCGATCAAGAATGCCGTCCACGGACAGCTCGAAAAGATGTGGTTCCAACAGGGCGATGAGTACAAAACCTACTGGACACCGTTCTACAGTTCGGAAACGGCCGAGCAGAATCTGGTTCTCTTTCCCAACTCACGCACCATCGGCAAGAGCGACTATCTGAAACTATCCATGCTGTCGCTGCGCTATAGAGTGCCGTCGAAATGGATGTCGCGCCACCTGCCTTTCATTCGCTACGCCACCTTCGGACTGCAAGGCAGCAACCTTTTCACATGGACCGGTTATAAGGAGAGCGACCCCGAAAGCGGTCAACTGGCCGGCACAACGCAGCCGGTGTACACTTTCAACTTGAATCTTACATTTTAACGGGGAGGAAACAAGATATGAAACTACATTTTCTACATCACGCTTTATTGACCTTGCTGACTGTCATCACGCTCGGTTCGTGTTCCATCGACATTCCTCCGCAAGACCAATTTTCTGATCCCGACGCCATCACCGACGTCAAGACCGCCCGCTCTTTGCTCACTTCGTGCTACCTGCTCTACCCGCATCAGGAGTTCCAATTGTCGCTCTTAGGCAACGATTTCTGCATGACCAACCTTTCGGGTAAGAAAGTGGAGCAGCAGGACTTCTTCCTTTGGCAGGCCATACAGCTCAATAATTTTGCTGAAGATACGTGGGTGAAATATTACAACTGCATTGCCAACTGCGACATTCTGCTCGATCGTCTGCCCGATGTCCATGCCGACACCGACGCCGACAAACAGGCATTGGCTGCTATTCGTGCCGAGGGGCAGACACTCAAGGCCATGGCCTACTTCGACGTGCTGCGCCTCTATGCCTCGGCCTACGATCTACAGACCGATACGGCCGGTATGCTCATCAAGACGCGCACCGGTGTCGAGGTCAAGAATCGCTCATCAAAGCGTGAGAGCGTGGCTTATCTGCGGCAGTTGCTGACCGCCGCCCTCAGTGTCGACCACTACCCATCGGCCAATGGTTGGCTTTCTACCCGTGCGGCACGCTACTTGCTGGCCGAAGTTTGCCTTTACCAAGGCGACTGGCAGGGCGCGGCCGATAACGCCCGAAAGGTCATTGCCGACTGCAAACCGTCCTTTCTCACGGCCGATAGCTATGCCAATTTGTGGGCGAAAGCGTCGTTCGACGGCCGTATCTTTGCCTTCAACACCAATCAACCCTTCTATTCGGAAATCCAATGTGACAGCGAGGGCGACTACTTCGCGCTTAATCCCGAACTCGACATGCCCACGAATGATGGTCGCTACAAGTGGGCTGTCTATCTCAAAGAGATGCAGGGACAGCCTCGCAACCTCTTGGGCAAGTACAACAAGACAAGGAAGGAAAACCTGAACACGGCCTATATCAACCGCATGCGCTATGCCGGAGCCTACTTCATTCTGGCCGAAGCCGAGGCCCGCATGCAGCAATCCGCAGCGGCCGTGGCCACACTCAACACTTATCTCAAGGCGGTAAATGCTCCATTGCTCGACGATCAGTTGCAGGGAGAGGCTCTTATCAATGCCATTCTGCTCGAGAAAAGCCGCGAGTTTGCGGGCGAAGGCCAGAACTTCTTCGACCTAAAGCGCACGCGTCCCGCTACTCTGCCCCGCTACGCGCCTTGGGGCAATGCCATCCGCACGGTCATCAAGGCCGACGACTATCGCTGGACGCTGCCCGTTCCGGCCACGGAATACCGCTACAATACGGCCATCACGCAAAACACGGGATGGTCAACCAATAAGAATGAATAAGCCTATCCCCTACCCCAAAACGCTCTTCCGATAATGCGGAGACGGGGAAAAGGCTTCCATAAAAAATACTTCACATGATGAAAACCATTCAACAACTATTCCTTTTCATGTTGGTTGCCACGGGACTGACCGCATGCAGCACCGATTCGGACACCTCTGAGAAGATGCCGAACTATGTAGCCTTAGACGCTGCCGGCGCAACCCGAATGACAGAGGACGACAGCAACGGGCTCGACATCAACGTTTTGCTGGCCTACGGCGTTGACCACGACATCACCATAAACCTTAAATTAGAGGGCGATGACAAGGAAGCCGTGAAGCTAAGCACCACGCAAGTAACTTTCAAGGCCAAAGAGAAGAAAGCTACCGTGAAACTCCTGTCTAATCAGGCCAACGTACTGGTGGCACAGGAGGTGGTTTATGTCAAGGTGGCATCGGCCTCTGAAGAAAACGTCAAGCCCCTGACAGCCGAGGGATTGGCCTTTACCGTGAAGCCCAACGCGCAGGTTCCCGAGCTCACGGCCGAACAACAGAAACTCATCGCTGGTTACAAGGCTAATCTGGGCATCGACCTGACCAAGGTATTGGGCATGGTCAGCGTGAAGACCATCATCACCTTCGGCAACACCGACAAGGATCCGGAGAACGGCGGTAAGGATAACCGCACGTTTGAAGGCAACACCATCATTACCCTGAGTGAGCAAGCCACCGCCGAAAAGCCCGTGCTGAAGATGCTCAGCAACCCTCTGGGAATGGAATCGTTTATGTATGAGAAACTGCTGCGCTGCACCACCGAAGAACCTGATGGCAATTTCGTCGGCGATCCCATCAACGCGGCACTGCTGGCCATCGTCGATTACGACAAGAATAAGGAGACTTTCGGCGCCGTGCTCGACGGTATCACGCTCAATCAGGACGGCACGCTCAACTTCACCGCAGCCATTAAGGACGAATACGACGCCGATATCACCATCGTTCCGTTCAGCTACACCTATTCCGTTTGGGAACGACTGACCGAGATGGGCAAAGCCGGCAAGACCGCCAAGGTGAACGAAGGCGAAAACACCGTGGAGTATCCGGTGCAAGAACTGATTGATACCTACAAGCCATTCTTCCCTTCCAAGTATCTGGGCAACAGCGACATCGCCACCGATGCCTACGATAACACCCCCAGCAACTACATTGCGCCCGCGGCGAAATACGACTTCAACAAAGGCACCATGACCTTTGACTTCGCCTGGGACTACGGAGCCGGCGGCGTACTGACCGACTATGTCCGCATCAACGTCATTTATACAATGCACAAATAAGCCAGAACAATGAGCATCAACCACCAACGAGTCCATATTGTTATCGCCCTACTGCTGGCGGTCGCCTTGTCGGCTGCGGGTCGTGGCTACAAATCTATCAGCCTTCCGCCGTCAATGGTGGAAGGCGTTTTGCCCAACGGACTTCACTATATCATCCAGTCCAACGCCCTGCCACGCCACAACGTAGAGTGCCGATTGGTCATGCGGGTGGGCTCTATCAATGAAACCGACGCGCAACGGGGTGCCGCCCACTTTCTCGAACACATGGTATTCAACGGCTCGAAGCACTTTCCGGGCAACCGATTGGTGGAGTTCTTTGAGGCGCAAGGCATGAAATACGGGCGCGACATCAACGCTTTCACGGGATTCGACCGTACCGTCTATTGGTTCAGCCTGCCCGTAGAGAACGACCACGACGCCCTTGTCGACTCCACGCTGTTGGCTATGGGCGACATTCTGACGTCACTCACGCTCGACGAAAAGCGCACCCAGCGCGAACGGGGCATTATCCTCGAGGAACTGCGGGGCTACGACACCCACGACGCTTTCTACGACCTGAAGATCGGAACGACGAACCGTTATGCCCGCCACATGCCCTTGGGACGTGCCGAAGACATCCGCCGCATCGACCGAAAGACGCTCGCCGACTTCTACCAACGCTGGTATGGCCCGCAGACAGCTACCGTAGTCATTGTAGGCAATATCAATTCTAAGGCCACAGAAAGCAAAATAAAGCGCTTTTTAGGCACCTTATCGCCACGGGGCTGCAAGCCACAGGCCATCGTACCGCTGCAATATGAGCCGGGAACCAAGCTGATGCGCGTGGTCGACAGCCTGCAACAGTCGCTCCAACTCGACCTGATCATCCCCCACCCGACCATTCTCAACAACAATCTCGAGCTGATATTGCGCCGTCTGCGGAGTGAACTGGCCGTCAGCATGCTCGACAACAGACTGCAACAGCGGCATGTCCGGGCACAGGTGAGCGACAACTGGTACCTGGCCGACAAGAACCACTTGGCCCTGACCTTTAAAAATGCGTCGCCCGATACGCTGCTTCAGTATATCACCGCGGCATCCGACGAAATCAGAAGACTGGCCCTGCGAGGCCCCGAAACCAAAGAACTGGCTTGGGCCATCAGCCGAAAGCAAGCGCGACTGAAGCCCTCGGACACCGAAAAGATGTCGGCCGAATGGTGCGACGACCTTGTCGACCAGATTATCTTAGGCGATCGCTGCGTCTACTGCAAGCGTGAGACAGCATGGTTGCGGCACCAATTGGCCCAAACGCGGGCGACTGACATCCGAGCGGTGGCCCAAGCATGGCTCTCCGCGGCCGGTCAAACCCTCTTGGCGGGGCTTAACGACAACGGCCAAAGTCAGCGACGCATCGACGAACAGGCCGTCCGACGGGCATGGAACCGTGGCAACAGCCGCAGGGCGACGGCTTTCAAACAGCCCCAAGCGCAACCCGTGCAGGCTACCGACGCCACGGTCATGCCGCTACCGCCCATACTGGCCGCCTCGCACAGCTTCTCTCCCACCCTCGTCAGCCAACAACAGACCTACCCTGAGTTAGGTCTTACAGAATGGACGCTCACCAACGGACTGCGACTGCGCTTCCGTCCCACCTCCGATCGTAGCGGCAACGTGGCCGTTACGGCCTTGGGCCGGGGTGGCATAGCCGATTTGCCCGACTCGCTCTACAACCGCTTGAAAGATGCCGTGGCCTATGTAGACATGGGTGGCATCACGACCGTGAGCCCCGACACGCTGAGCCGACTGATAACCGCTCGTGAGATGATGATGAACGTGGGCATAGAAAACTACTGGCATCAAGTGATGATGACGGCCCGCACGACCGACGCGCAGGCCATGATGAACCTGCTCTACGAAAAACTGACGCGTCCGGGTAAGGCGCAGGCCGACTTCGAGGAATGTCGGCAGCAGGAACTCAACGCCTTAGGCAAGGAAACGACGCTCGAACAGATGATGAAACGCGACCCGGAACGCCTCATCAACAATACCGTTGACTCGCTCTTCGGCAACGCTGTCAAAGCGCAATACCTGCCCTGTACGCGCCACGACGTGGAAGCGCTCAACCTCGACGAGATGACAAGCTACTACCGCCGACTCTTCGGCAACCCTGATGGACTGACCTTGCTCTTCACGGGCAGCTTCCGAACAGATAGTTTGGCACCGATAGCGGCCGCCACATTCGGCCGTCTGCCTGCCGTCAAAGCGCCGTTGCCCCTGCACGACGAAGCTTTTGCTCTGCCTTCGGGCGGCCAGCGCTTACGATTTGCTCACGACGACAGCACCCAGACCGCCACGCAGTGTGTCTTTGCCACACACTACGAGCCCGGACTGCGCCCCACATTGCTCTTTAAACTGATGCGCGACATCCTGCAAAACCGACTGCTCAGCGTACTGCGCGAACGCGACAACATCGTCTACTCGCCCTTCACCGACGTGCAATACCGGGGCATACCGCAGCGCGTGGTAATCTTCAGGCTCTATATCGACGTGAAGAACGAGAACTTCGACCGCATGACACGCGAACTGCGGACTATCATCGACGACCTGCGCAATCATCCCGTC